>RGBZ01000050.1 GCA_009919365.1 bacterium | reverse complement strand
ACGATGCGCCACGCCGCCTCAACCTCATCGGCGCGCGTGAAGAGCGATGCGTCGCCTAGCAGTGCGTCAAGGATCAGCGTTTCGTAGGCGTCGGGACTCTCCACGGTGAAGGCGGATCCGTACGCAAAGTCCATGTTCACGGGGCGAACGTCGATCCCAAGACCAGGAACCTTTGCCGCGAAGCGCATCAGGATCCCCTCGTCTGGCTGAATGCGGATAACCAGGAGGTTTGGCTCCGGCTCATCGCCGACCGTGGGGAAGAGGCGCTGCGGAACATCCTTGAACTGGATGGCGATCTCGGTGGCCCGCTTCGGGAGACGCTTCCCTGCGCGAAGGTAGAAGGGGACACCTGCCCAACGCCAGTCATCGATCTCTAGACGTGCGGCGACGAACGTTTCGGTTTCGCTGGCGGGGTCGACAGCAGGTTCGCTGCGGTAGCCCGGGGCCTCTGTCGCACCCACCCAGCCTGGGCCGTACTGGCCGCGGATCACCGACTGATCAACGCTCTCAACAGGGATCGGTCGAATCGCGCGGAGCACCTTCACCTTCTCGTCGCGAAGTGCCTCAGCCTCGAGGTTCGCTGGCGGCTCCATTGCCACGAGGGTCAGCAACTGCAGCAGGTGGTTCTGCAGAATGTCGCGCAGCGCGCCGGTCTCTTCATAGAACGCACCACGACCCTCAACGCCGATCGACTCTGCCACGGTGATCTGGACATGGTCGATATAGCGACGGTGCCAGATCGGCTCAAAGATCAGGTTGCCGAAGCGGAAGATCAAGATGTTGCGCACAGTCTCTTTCCCAAGATAGTGGTCGATGCGATAGACCTGCGACTCGCGGAATACCTTGCCAACCTCACGGTTGAGCTTCACTGCCGTCTCAGGTAGTAGAGGCGATTGCCGTCGGTGCCAGACTCTGAGTCAATGGCGGCCAGCTTGGCTGACAGCGACGAGTACGCCGCTGGTTCGTCAAAGCCACCCTGGTGGTAGGTGATGCGTGAGGCGAACGCCGCCCAGCGCTCTTCGTTTACAGGGGTAATGCGCGCATGCTTATCAAGCGACGAGCGCAGCGAGGTACGAATCTCTTGATCGCTGAGCGGACGTCGACCGAAACAGACGAGTGCGAACCGCTCAGGTAGCAGGTTCCCGACCCAAAGGTGGAAGAGTGCTGGCACAACCTTGCGATGCGCGAGATCACCCGTTGCGCCGAAGAGGACGACCACATGCGGGTCGGGAACGCGCTCGATGCGCAGTCCAGCGCGAAGTGGATTCTTCGCCCCCCTCTTCGCCGCTGGCTTTCGCGTCTTGCGGCCGAGCCGCAGTTCACGAATTGTCGCGTGGCCCTCAGCTGGTGATTGCGGACTCACTCCGACTTCACCGAGTGGCCACCGAACTGATTGCGCAGCGCGGCGAGCACCTTTGCAGAGTATGAGTCGTCCTGTCGCGAACGGAATCGCGTCAGCAGCGAGAGGGTGATGAGCGGCGCCGGCACATCGAGGTCAATCGCCTCCTGCACCGTCCAGCGGCCCTCGCCAGAGTCGGCGACCCAACCCTTGATCCCCTTCAGGTCGCTCCCCTCAGCGCGGAAGGCGCGCGCGGCCAACTCAAGGAGCCAGCTGCGTACGACCGAACCCTGCATCCAAAGGTCACTCACCTTGGCTAGATCAAGTTCGTAGCGTGACTTCGCGAGGATTTCGAACCCTTCGGCGTATGCCTGCATCATTCCGTACTCAATGCCGTTGTGCACCATCTTTACGTAGTGGCCGGCTCCAGAGCCACCGCAGTGCATGTAGCCATCCTTTGGTGCAAGGGTAGTGAAGATCGGCTCAAGCAGTTTGAGTTTCCACCATCGATGATGGTGTCGCCCTTGGCGAGGAGCGGAATCAACTCGTCAATCATTGCCTCGGTGGCATCGCCACTTGGCACCATGACCCAGACGCGCTTCGGAGATGTGAGGCTGTTGACTAGCTCGCTAACGGTGTAGGTCGGCTTGGCGCCCTCCTTGGCGACCTCGTCGGTCTTCTCGCGGGAGCGGTTCCAGATCGCCACGTCGTGGCCGTTGCGGACCAGCCGCTTCACCATGTTTGCGCCCATCTTGCCGAGGCCGATGAATCCGATCTGCATGATCTCCCCCTTCAACTATTGGTCTTCGTACCTACCGATGCTAGCGAACTGCGAGCACCCGTTCGATGAGCGCCGTCAGGCGCGTGAGGCCGGCGTCTGGATCCTCGCCCAGGTGCACCCGCAACACGGGGAGCCCGTGGTCGGCAAGCGACCGAACATCGCCTAGTGCCTGAGCGTCAATCAGCTGGCCGAAGCTGTATGGGCGCCCCGGGATCGCGAGATCCCGTGGGTGACCAGCGACGATCTGCAGGAACCATCCGATCGGCGCGCCACCCTTGTGGAGCTGCCCGGTGGAGTGCAGGAAGCGCGGCCCAATGCCAACCGTCGTGGCTCGCCCCGTTGCGTCGCGCAGGGCGAGGCGCAGCTTGGTGAGCGCCGCGGTGCGCTCTGGCGTGCTGGCGATGTACGCCTGGATGCCGATGTAGCCGTTGGCTCCGAGCCGATCAAGCTGACCGGCGATCAGTCGTTCGGCGTCGTCGGCGAACGCGGCTGGCAGTGCGTCATCGACCCAGAGCTGCAGACCGTCTACTGAGCACTTGGCTGGCAGCTCGGGGAGCACACCCTTCGCCGCAAGTTCGGCGAGCACGTTCGCCGTGTTTGTCTTCGACTCGGTGACGTTCGGTTCGTCGAATGGGTTGATGTTGAGTACGGCGCCAGCGAATGCCGTCGCCACCTCCCAGCGCACAAACTCTCCACCGATATCGATCCGATCGTTGAGCGTCCACTCCAGAACCGGGTGACCGGCCGCTGCGAGTGCATTGAGCCGCGCGTCAACGGCGGTGCCGTCGGCGCAACGTGGCGCAACTCCGCCATCTAGTTTGATGCGAACGAAGAGTCGGTCGCTGCCATAGGTGTCGACGGTGCCGAGTGGCTCGCCATCTACTGGCACAACGCCGACTCCGTGTTTGCCGGTGCTCTCGGCAACCAGCTGCTCGGCCCATGCGCCGAAGCCATCAATTGGTTCGTCGACGATGAGCGTCATCTTGTCGCGACCCTCGCGCGCAAGTGCACCCATGATGCAGCCGAGAGCGAGGGCGTGGTTTCCTGCTGGCTCAGGATCACGGCTCTGTGCGATCGCTGCGCTCCCAGATGCGAGGAGCGGATCTAAATCGATGCCGAGGAGTGCCGCCGGCACAAGGCCAACGAAGCTGAGTGCGGAGTAGCGCCCACCGATGTCGGCGGGATTCAAGAAGAGGCGACTCGTGTCGACCACCTTCGTGACCCCGTCAACGCAGGGCGGCGGGTCGCTGATGGCAGCGAAGTTTGCCGTTGCCTCTTGCGTTGAGCCAGAGGCCATCAGTTGCTGCTGGTTGAGTTCGTGCGCATACGCCGCAAAGGAGAGCGTTTCGGTCGTGGTGCCGGACTTGCTCGCGAGCAGGTAGTAGCTGCTCTCTGGCTTCATCCCAGCAACGGCACTGCGAACCGCCTCAGGGTCGGTGGAGTCACAGATCCGTGCCTTTCCCCAGTCGGTGATGTCGGCAAAGGCGCGCGCAAGCACCTCTGGTGCAAGTGACGAGCCGCCCATGCCAGCAACGACAAAGTCAGTGACGCGTGTCGTTGCACCGGTCACTGGTGACTCACCGAACGCCTCAAGCGAAGGGATCTCTGTGGTGAAGTGCTCCGGAGCATCCAGCCAGCCGAGGCGATTTGCAATCTTCTCTTGTACCTCAGCATCGTTGCTCCAGAGGGTTGCGTCGCGTGCTGCGAGGCGCACAGCCCACTCGCCGGTGCGAGCACGATCGAAGGTGGTCTGAATGGCTGCAAGGTCCGACGGGCGGCCGATGCGCGCGCCGAATGGAAGTCGAGGTTCGCTGCTCATGACTGCTCCTCTTCAATGTCGGCGACCTTTGCCGTGCGGCGGAGGTATCGCTCTTCACTACTCGGTTCGGACTGCAAGAAGGCGGCGAGGGTTTCGAGCGCCGTTTCAATGGTGATCAGATTTGCTCCGAAGGCGAGCACATTCATGTCGTCGTGCACCACCCCCTGGCGGGCCGACGCTGGATCGTGCGCGATTGAGGCGCGAATGCCGTTGAACTTGTTCGCGGCGATCGTGACGCCAATCCCCGAACCACAGATCACCAGGCCACGATCGGCCTGGCCGGCGATCATGCGCACCTGATGCCCGTCGTGCAGGTGTGGCGTCGGAACAACGCCGTGCACCGTGCCCGCGAGTACGCCCTTGGCAATCTCAACGATGCGCTCTGGGGTGAAGCCGAACTCCTTGAAGAGGGTTGGCGCTGGAGCCGATGCGCCGAAGCGGTCCATCGCAATGATGGCGCCGTCGGTGCCCGACCAGCGATCCCAGCCGAGGCTCACACCGGCCTCAATTGCGACGCGCGCACGGAGCGCCGCAGGCAGTACCGACTCGCGGTACGCCGCGTCCTGCTCACCGAAGAGTTCAGGGCACGGCATCGAAACAACGCGCGTTGGTGTGCCTGCAGTTTCGAGCTGCTCTGCCGCCGCAACAGCGAGGTGCAACTCTGAGCCTGTCGAAATCAAGATCAACTTCGCGGCGCCCGTCGCCTCGCGAAGCACATACGCGCCACGTCGTACGCCCGCTGCCGCTCCAGTAATGGAGCCGGCGAGTACTGGCAGCTTCTGTCGGGTGAAGGCGAGCACGGTTGGCGCGTGTCGTCGTTCAACGGCGACGCCCCATGCCGCAGCCGCCTCGTTTGGATCCCCAGGTCGGAAGAAGCGCACGTTTGGAATGGCGCGGAGCGCTGCGTAGTGCTCAACCGGCTGATGTGTTGGCCCATCTTCACCGAGACCAATCGAGTCATGCGTGAAGACGAAGATGCTGCCGAGATTTGCAAGTGCCGCGAGACGAAGTGCGCCACGTAGATAGTCGCTAAAGGTCAAGAAGGTCGCTACGAATGGAATCAGACCACCGTGATAGGAGATGCCGTTTGCGATCGCGCCCATTGCATGCTCGCGCACGCCGTAGCTAATGTTGCGGCCCGACTCGGTAGCGGTGAACTTGCCGCCGCCATGAATGTCGGTGAGGTTTGATTCTGATAGGTCGGCGCTACCGCCAATCAACTCTGGAAGCACGGCACCGAGCGCCGCAATGCTCGACTGGCTGACGTTGCGCGTTGGCGCATCGCCACCAAGTTCGTACTTCGGCAGTGCGGCCTCCCAACCGGCAGGAAGCGTTCCCGCCATGCGGCGCTGGAGTTCAGCAGCCTCTGCAGGGAATGCGGTCGCGTAGGCGAGCAGCTGCTTGGCGTGTGCAGCGACGAGCGTTGCGCCGTGGTCGCTGCGCTCCTTATAGAGGGCGGCAACATCAGCGGGCACCACAAAGGTTGCCTCTGGGTCAACACCGTAGGCGGCCTTCGTGAGCTTCACCTCGTCAGGGCCAAGAGGCGCGCCGTGGGACTTCTGGCTCCCCGCCTTGTTGGGCGAACCGAATCCAATAACTGTGCGCACCGCGATGAGGCTCGGTCGCTCATCGGCGATCGCCCAATCAATGGCGCGGTCGATTGCCTCGATGTCGCTGGCCTCGGAGGCAATCCCCTCCTGCAGGTCGCCGTCGGAGACGATGGCGAAGACGCGGTGATCAATGACGGTGTGCCCTGGGCGGTTGAACTCTTCAGCGAGTCGGCGCTCCGCAATCGCCATGCCGACACCATTCGCGAAGCCCTGGCCGAGTGGGCCGGTGGTTGCTTCAACGCCAGCGGTCAGTCCGAACTCTGGGTGCCCTGGCGTGAGTGAGCCCCACTGGCGGAACGCCTTGAGGTCGTCGAGGGTCAGGCCGTAGCCGGCGAGATGAATCAGCGAGTAGAGGAGTGCGCTTGCGTGTCCATTAGAAAGGACGAAGCGGTCGCGGTTGAACCAGCTCGGCGTTGCTGGCGCATGGCGCAGGTGTCGCGACCAGATGGTGTGTGCCATCGGTGCGCAGCCCATCGGTGCGCCTGGGTGTCCACTGTTGGCCGCCTGCACCGTATCGATGGCAAGGGTGCGAATCGTCGTGACGGCCGATTGGTCGAGGCGCTGATCCATGGGTCTCTCCATCCATCAATAGGCAGGTGGGCCGACGGCGCGGAGTTGCTCACGTGCGCCCCGGTGCTGCAGGGAGATTGTAGACTCACTCCTCGTGCGCCGTTGCAACCGAGTGGCAACGTAGCGCTATCCGTTAAAGGAGGAGTTATGCCGGGATCTACTTCGCCTGCCGCCGTTAACGCGACGGGAATCGGCCGCG
>RGBZ01000049.1 GCA_009919365.1 bacterium | reverse complement strand
CGTCGTTGGCACTAGCACTCAGCAGAATCGGAATGCCGCCGGCACGTCGTACGCCGTCGGCGTAGCGCGCGTTGATCAGATGAATCGGCGCAGCATCACCCGGCTCATCATGATCTGCAACGGTGATGAGAATGAGCGGCGCGCTCATCAGCCGATCTGCACTCCAGTAGCTTTCGCGAGTTCTTTAAGCGAGGCGATGAGGCGGTCGACCTCTTCGGCGGTGTTGTACGACATGAGCCCAACGCGTAGGAGTCCACCGCGCTCGGTAAGGCCGAGTGCCGCGACAGGATTCACCGCGTAGAAGTCGCCATCCCACACCTGGATGCCGTCGGCGCCAAGGTGCGTTGCCGCTTCAGTCGGGGTGGCCCACTCCATGGTGAACGAGACGATGGAGGTGCGGTGATCAAGCTGGTCGCGGTCGGTGATGCCGTAGACCTTCACCCCTGGAATCTCCGCGAGTCGGTCGAGTAGGTGCACGATCAGTTCACGCTCGTAGAGGGTGATCGCCTGTAGGCCGGCACGAATCTCGGCACGGCGGCCGGTCAGTTGGGTTGGGGCACCGGCATGCCCGAACTCGCGGCCGATCCAGGCGAGGTGGTCGATTGCGGCGGTGGTGCCGGCCATCCCCTCGAAGCTCGGGGTGCCCGTCTCCCAGAGGTCGTGGGCGGGGCGCACCTTATAGCGGCCGTAGCGCTCAAGGAGCGGCAGCTTTCCGTAGAGGAGCCCTGCATGCGGCCCGTAGAACTTATACGGGGAGCAGAGCAGGAAGTCGGTGTCGAGCGCCTGCACATCAATCGGGTAGTGCGGCGCTGAGCAGACCGCGTCGAGCACAGTGAGTGCGCCCGCCTCGTGGGCTAGGCGCACGATCTCCTTGGACGGGTTGATGGTGCCGACGGCGTTTGACGACATGCCAACCGCAACGATCTTGGTGCGCGGGGAGCGCAGTGCGGCGTACGCCTCAATGTCGAGGGTCGCATCGCTGGTGCGGATCGGGATGACCTTGAGGGTGAGGCCGAAGTCTTCGGCAAGCCAGAGCCATGGGCTGTAGTTCGCGTCGTGATCGAGCTGCGAGACGATCACCTCGTCGCCCGGCTTCAAACTCTTCGCGAGCGATCGCGAGAGTTGGAAGTTGAGTGTCGACATGTTTGCGCCGAACTTCACGGTCTCCTTTGGTGCGTTCAGTAGATCCTCTGCGGCGCGATGCGCCTCGTCATCTACCTGCTGCTGCCGCTGAGAGGTGATGAAGGCGCCACCCGAGTTGGCGTTGGCGTGCAAGAAGAAGTCGCGATACGCGTCGATAACCGCCTGTGGCACCTGCGTGCCGGCGGGACCGTCGAGGAAGTTGAGCTGCCGACCATCGGGGAGGGTGTTCGCGAGCGAAGGGAATCGCGCGCGAATTGCGTTGACGTCGTACGGCTTGGTGCTCATGGCGCGATCGTACTGGGTTAGCGGCGTTGGCGAGTCACGAGTCGCGTAACTAGCACGACCGCGGCGGCGAAGAGGAGAGGGAGCGCGAACATCGCCACGAGTCCGAGCAGTCCACCAGGGCCTACGCCAACTCCGCCGTTGCGCGCATCGCCAGACTCCGGCGTTGGCGTCGGCGTAGGAGATGGGCTTGCCGCATCGGCACCGAGTGCGGGGGAGGCGAGCGCCAGGGCGAGGCCACCGATAAGGAGCAGGAGTCCAAGCGCGAGAAGGGCGAGTGCGAGCGTGCTGCTGGCGAGCCTCCCACGCCCCTCACTCCCCAAGAGTCGGAGCGCCTCAGCACGCTCAAGGGTGGTGACCACGAGCGGTCGACCGGCACCGGCGCGCAACTCCCCGTCAACTAGATGTCCAGCTGCAGTCGCACGATCTAAGTTGCTGATCTGCTCCAAGCCGACACGCGCTTGGCGGGATGGGTCACTTGCCGCAATTGCAGCGACAAGCGCCGCCGTCTCTGGGCTCTGATATTCGCGCCCCGCGGCGTAAAGCTCGGCGACGCTCCCCTCCCAGCGTCGCTCCACCACAACAAGCCCATCGGCAAGATCGGCGGTGGCGATGCTGATTGAACTACTCGGATCACTCACTACAAAGGGGAGGCTGCGCTCGGCGGTATCTATCACGCGCCAGCTACCCTCGTCGGCGATTGAGACGCGTTCGCGACGGAAGACGAGCGGTCGATGGTTCTCGTCTTCAAAGATCTCTGCCGCATCAATGCTTCCCTTGATCGCGAGATACGGAGAAGACTCGCCACGCAACGCAGCAAGTCGTAGCGCTTCGGTGGGGGTAACGGGCGAGAGCCCGGCGAGGAGTTGGCCAGCACGTGTGCGTGCATCGGTACGCCGCGAGAGGAGTAGGCCAGAGAGGACCAGCGCGGCGCCAACGATCACAATGGGGCTCATGCGCCCTGCTTTCCGGTGTCAGGGTCAATCGCCTGCACGTCGCCGTTGATGCTCGTGACGATGAGACGACCGCCAATCAGTTCGGCGGCGCCAACGACGTCGCTGTGTGCGAGGCGCCAACGCACCTCACCATCGCCACGAATCGCCCACGTCTCAACTTCGCTCTGCACGATCACATGCCCGAAGCGTGGCGATGCAATCAACTCGACGACAGGGGTACCGGTCTGGTGGCTCCAGGCAAGCGCCCCGGTGCGCGCGCCGAATGCGTAGACGGTGAAGCCGTAGCCAACGACAAAGAGTTGAGCGTCATCCCAGTGGATTGCGCGCGGCTCGTCATAGATGACGGTGGCGAGGCGTACCGCCCAAGCGCCGCCCGGCGTCTCAACGCGGAGCTCCATGCGGCAGAGTCGATCGGGGTCGCCCTCAGCGCCAGCGCCGAGTGCGCCGTGGTCCACAAGGGTGGCGCCGACTTCGGAGAGGGCGAAGACCGCGGCGGCCTGGCCGCTGCTCCCCCAGGTGGCGCGAACCCGCAGGCCGCCTGGGAAGTCGCTGATGCGACTCTTCGGCTCGCTGGCTCCGCTTGGGATGGGGGCGCTTGCACGTTCGTTCACCCAGCGATTCTAGGCGCGACGTACGCTAAGCCCATGAAGGCCGTGTTGTTCGACTGGGATGGAACTCTTATTGATACGACCGAACACGTCTATGAGGCCAATGTCGAAGTGATGAAATCCTTCGGACTTCCACCCCTCACTCGTGAGCGATATGGGGCCGCCTTCTCGCCGAACTGGCGTCGTATGTACGCGGCCCTCGGCGTCCCCGAGCATCTCGTCGAGGGGGCAGCAGACGTTTGGCACGGCGCCTATAAGGGGCACGAAGCGGAACTCCTCCCTGGCGCCTACCCGGCGCTGGAGCGCCTCGTCGCCGCGGGGATCCCTCTCGGCGTCGTCACCGCCGGCGACCGCAAGGTGGTTGCCGGGCAGCTGCGGCGCACCGGCGTTGCCGACCTGATCGGTTCGGCGGTCTACGGCGACGACGCTGTGGAGCAGAAGCCCGACCCTGCGCCGCTGCGCCGCGGTCTCGCCGCACTCGGTCATGCCACCACACCAGCCGAGACCGCCTACCTCGGCGACACCCTGGACGACGTGCGTATGGCACGCGCCGCAGGAGTCCATGCGGTCGGCATTCACTCGCCCTTCTTTCACCCTGACGACTTCTATGAGGCCGACGCGCACGAGCACGCCCCCTCTGTTGCTGATTGGGTTGCGGCGCTTCTCGACGGTTCGAAGCGCTAGAATCACCGCATCGCGACAGGGGAGCGCCATCGGGCGCTGAGATGCGGATGGTCCGCGAACCCTACGAACCTGATCCGGGTCATGCCGGCGAAGGGAGGACGCAGGTGCACCCCGCGCGATAGAGAGCGAGGTATCGGTGCGCGCGTTGATTCTTGCGGGGGGCGATCAACTCGACCCGGCGCTGCTCGATGCGCATTGGCCCGGATGGCGCGACGCCGCTCTGGTGATCGCCGCCGATGGTGGCGCCCGACATGCCGCTCCGCTCGGAATACCTCTTCACCAGGTCATCGGCGACTTTGATTCGCTGAGTGCTGGAGACATCGACGAGCTTGAAGCGGCCGGTGTGGCGGTGACGCGCTTCCCAACCAATAAAGATGCGACCGATACCGAGCTTGCCCTCCTCGCAGCACTTGACGCCGGCGCAACCGAGATCACCCTTCTCTGCACGTGGGGTGGCCGCAGTGATCACGCCATCGGCACCCTTGCGCTGTTGGCGCATCCGCGCTGCAGCACTGTCAAGGTGGTGATCCTTGACGAGCAGACACGGACGCAACTGCTCCGTAGTGGTGCAACGCTCACGCTGCGCGGGGCCATCGGTCGAATCATTTCCATTACACCATGGGGTGGCGATGCAACTGTCTCTGCGACAGGTGTTCGCTGGACCCTTGATTCTGCGGTCCTCCTTGCGGGGAGTACGCGCGGCATTTCAAATGTGGCAACTGCCACAGAGTCAATCATTACGGTGCGCGGCGGCGCCGTATTGGTAAGTGAAGGGGGAGGCGCAGCATGAAGCGCTCATGGAGCTTAATGGATCTCGTCACCGTGGCAACGATCGGTATCGCTTCGGGCGTGCTCTTCGCCGGATGGAATCTCGTGTGGGGTGCCGCATCGCCTCTCTTTGCTGCGGTGTTGCCGTTGCAGTATCTGCTCTTTGCTGGCACGTGGGTGATCGCTGGCCCACTTGCGGGACTGATCGTGCGGCGACCTGGTGCCGCACTCGCTGGCGAGGCGATCGCCGCCTCCGTCTCGTTCTTGCTCGCAAGCCAGTGGTCAGTTGATGCGATCTTTTCTGGTGCGGCCCAAGGGATCGGCGCCGAACTGGCATTCGCTGCTGTGGGATACCGCGTCGCGGGTTGGCGCGTGGCACTCGCCGCTGGCGGACTCTCCGGGGTTGGCATGGCGCTGCATGATCTGCCGCTCTACTTCCCCGACGTCAGCGCCTCGTTCGCAGCGGCGTTGGCGGCGGCGATGGTGGTGAGCTCGGCGATCATCGGCGGCCTCGGCGCGCTGCTCTTGCGCGCCGCCCTTCGTCGCAGTGGTGCGCTTGACCTGATCGGAGCCTAGCGTCGTGCCATCACTCTCGATTGAGATCGCGGATCTCACCTGGCGCCCAGCCGGATCTGATCGGCTAACGCTCGACTTGCGCGGAACCGCGATCAACCTGCCCGCTGGCGGACTGCTCCTGGTCAGTGGGACATCTGGCGCCGGAAAGAGCACCCTCTTGCGGGCGATCGCGGGTCTGCTCGGCACGCTGCTGCCAGGGGAGTTGCAGGGGAGGCTGGTTGTTGGGGGCGTGGATCTCGTCGCTGCCGCCGCAACGGAGTCGGGGATGCCACGTGCGCTGAGCGAGCGGCTCGGCTACGTTGCGGCAGGCCCCGCCCCCACCTATGCGCTCCCACTCCTCGTTGATGATGCGGCACTTCCGCTCGAGTCACGACAGATCCCTACCGATGAGATGCGCTCGCGCATTGAGCGATCCGCACGTGACGCCGCCGTTGACGCTGCCCTGATTGATCGCAGCCTGACCACCTTCAGCGGTGGTGAGCGAGCGGCAGCAGCAGCACTCGTCGCACTTGTCGCGTCACCCGATCTGCTGATCGCTGATGAGCCGCTCGGCGGACTTGATGCGCGATCGGCAGAGCGCTTGGCAGCAACGTTGCGCGAGAGCGGTGCGACGCGAGTAATCGCAGCGCACGATCTCTCACTGATTCACTCCGCACCAGCGCAGCACCTGCGACTTGATGGCGGCAGGATCGTCGCGACCTCGGCCGCGTCGGCACCTGCGCCAGACTGGGGCACGATGCACAGCGTCGCGGTTGGCGGTGTGCCAATCGTGCAGCTGGTGCGCGCCACTGCAGCAGGTCGCGACGTTGGCCCATCAAGCATCGCCGTCATGCGCGGCACGACGACACTGATCACCGGCGATACGGGGAGCGGCAAATCAACGCTGCTCCATCTTGTTGCGGGGACACTCCCACTCGAACTGGGAGAGCGCATCGCTGCACCAGATCTGCGGATTGCGACCAGTGCGTGCGCTCCTTGCCCCGAGCGACGCAGCGCGAGCCGAACTGCTCGCACTACGCCTCGACGTGGCGCAACATCTCGACGCGTCACCCGGTCGACTCTCCGACGGCGAGCGGCGTCGACTTGCGATCGTCGTGGCCCTTGCCGCAGCCCCAGACGTCCTGGTCCTCGACGAGCCGAGCGGCGGCCTTGATGACGAGCGCGTGGCGGCACTCTGCAGCCTCCTCAGCGACCGAGAGCTGCTCGGCAGCAGCGCCGTGGTGATCGCCACGCACGACCCACGGCTGAGTGCGTTGAGCCGCCCAGATGCACGGCCGCTCCGCCGAGTCCGTCACCCCGAGGAGACAGGTACCAGCGTTGAGCCGACTGAGGGT
>RGBZ01000048.1 GCA_009919365.1 bacterium | reverse complement strand
CGCGAGCGCTATCGCACCATTCGCTACATCTTCGCTACGCCGTCATCGCTCCTTCCTGTCTCTATTGGTCGTTCGTTGGTGAAGGCAAGCATCGCCGGATTCAGTGCCCTCATCGTGATCGGTGCAGGAATGCTGCTCGGCGTGCCGATGCGCGCCGGCGGGCCAGACCTGCTGCTCCTGGCGGCGGTGCTGCCGCTCGGGCTCCTCTCAGTGGTTGGGCTCGGCATTGTGCTCGGTGGCATCTGTGTGCAGCTCCGCAATGATGCGTGGGCCTATCCGCAGGCGGTCTCATCTACGGTCTTCTTGCTCTGCGGTGCGATCTTCCCGCTCGAGGTGCTTCCAGGCCCAGTGCAGAGCGTTGCGGCGGCGCTGCCAATCACCTGGTGGATTGAGGGGTTACGCCGCGCACTGCTCGGCACCACCTCACCAGGTATCCTCGGCACCATGCCCACGAGCGAGCTCCTCCTGATCCTTGCCGCGGGCACCGTCGTGATTTGGCTCATCTCGCCGCGCCTCTTTGTGGCGGGCATCGACCGTGCACGTGAGAAGGGGTATCTCGACCGGAATACCGCCTCATGAGCCGCGCTCCGCTGAGCGTTCGCGCCGTCGCCGAACTTGGGGTCCTCGCCGCCATGGCGACGTGGGCGGTCAACTTCACCGTCGTCAAAGCGGCGGTGCTCGCCTGGCCTGTGCTGCCGTTCTCTGCAATTCGCATCACCGCCGCTGGAATCTTGGTGCTCGGCTGGGCCGCCATGCGCGGCGCAAACGTCCACATGACACGCCGCGACCTGCTCGCCGCCGCACTCTTCGGCGTGATCGGACAGGGCATCTACCAACTTCTCTGGGCTGGTGCGTTCGGCACAATCAATGCTGGGACCAGCGCACTCCTTATTGCCGCCACGCCGTTTCTCACCGCGATCCTCGCTTCACTACTTCGCATTGATCCGCTGAAACCGGCGGTTGCGGTGGGCGGCATCATTGCCTTCGCCGGCGTTGTGGCCGTGGCCCTCGGTGAAGGGGCGGGCGCATTCGGCGGCGAGACCACCGGCGTCCTTATGACCCTCGCCGCCGCCGTCTGTTGGGCGGTTTACCTGCTGGCCGGAGCGCGCGTCATTCCGCGGGTAGGCGCGATTGCGTGGACCGCCTGGAGCATGATCTTTGGCGGCGGCGCCCTTTTTCTTACCTCGATTGCTGCTGGACAATTCGACGGGCTTGCTGCGCCACCACCGGCCGCAATCTTCGGCCTCATCTTTGCAACGCTCGGTTCGAGCAGCCTCGCCAACGTCTTGTACTTCACCGCCGTGCCGATCGTTGGCGTCTCGCGAGTCTCCAGCTTCCAGCTGCTGGTGCCGTTCCTTGCCGTTGTGGTCTCAGCGATCGTGCTGAGCGAGGCCCTTGAGCCGATCCAGGCGTTCGGCGGCGCACTCATCCTCTTGGGCATCTGGGCAGGGCGCCAAACAGCACTCCCGCTTCGCCGTCGCCTGCGATAGACTCCGCCAGGCTCGTTCGGGAAGCCCCGAGCGCCCCACCTTGAGTGATGGAGGGAGAGCGACCAATGGCGACGAAGTTCGTATTCGTCACTGGTGGTGTCACCTCCTCCCTCGGTAAGGGAATCACCGCCGCCTCTGTCGGCCTCCTCCTCAAAGCGCGTGGACTGCGCATCTCCGTCATCAAGCTCGACCCCTATCTCAACGTTGATCCGGGCACGATGTCGCCGTACCAGCACGGCGAAGTCTTCATCACCGACGACGGCGCCGAGACCGATCTTGACCTCGGACACTATGAGCGCTTCATCGACGTCAACCTTTCGCAGGCCTCCAACGTCACCACTGGGCGTATCTACTCCACGGTGATTGCACGCGAGCGACGCGGCGATTACCTCGGTGGCACCGTGCAGGTCATTCCGCACGTCACGAACGAGATCAAGGAGCGCGTCCTGCGCCTCAGTGGCGATGATGTCGATGTGGTGATCGTTGAGGTGGGCGGCACCGTTGGCGACATTGAATCTCTTCCGTTCATTGAGGCGATTCGACAGCTGAAGAAGGATGTTGGACGTGGCAACTCGCTCTACATCCACGTCACGCTGCTCCCAGAGCTCGCCGCCACCGGTGAGTTGAAGACAAAGCCAACGCAGCACTCAGTCAAGGAGCTACGCGGCAGCGGCATTCAGCCCGACATCATCATCTTGCGCGCTGACCATCCAGTTCCTGATGATGTGCGTGAGAAGATCGCCCTCTTCACCGACGTGGCCGTTGAGGCGGTCGTTCCTGCCACCACTGCTCGCACCATCTATGAGGTGCCACTGCAGTTTGAGAGGTTCGGCCTCGGCGATCTTGTCGTGCGCGATCTCGGCCTTCCTGCCACCACCCCAGATCTCTCACGTTGGGAGAAGCTTGCCGCGGAGATTGTTGCCGAGAAGCCGGCAGTGGAGATCGCCATCGTCGGCAAGTACACCGAACTCCCTGATGCCTACCTCTCGGTCACCGAAGCGTTGCGTCACGCCGGTTGGGCGCATGGTGTCGATGTGCGCCTTCGCTGGGTGAACGCCGAGCGACTCGATGACGCCGAGCCCGCCCTCCTCTCCGCAGAACTTGCCGGCGTGCACGGCATCTTGGTACCGGGTGGCTACGGCTACCGTGGCATTGAAGGAAAGATCCGAGCCGCACACATGGCGCGCATCGAGCGCATCCCATACCTCGGCCTCTGCCTCGGCCTTCAGATCGCAGTGATTGAGTTCGCACGGGAGGCGCTTGGCTCCAGCGACGCGAATTCCACGGAGTTCGACATGTTCACCAAGAACCCAGTGATTGACTTCACCCCCGACCAGCGCGGGGTGGAGGAGAAGGGGGGAACGCAGCGACTCGGCCTCTATCCCGCCAAGCTCACGCCCGGGAGCCGTGCCGCGACCGTCTATGGCGCCGAGATTGTGTACGAGCGGCACCGTCACCGCTTCGAGGTTGCCAACCGATTCAAGCCTCAGCTCGAGGCTGCCGGCATGCGCTTTACAGGCGTGTCGCCCGATAGCCGCCTCGTTGAGATCATCGAGCTTGCCGACCACCCGTGGTTTGTGGCCAGCCAGTTCCATCCTGAGTTCACCAGCCGGCCGTTGCGCCCAAACCCACTCTTCGACGGTTTCGTTGGAGCAGCAGTAGCCCTGCGCGATGGACGCCTCTCCTCGTACACCCCACGAATGGTTGGGGTGCGCGATGATGAGGCGGCGAAGGCCGAGCGAACTCGTGCCGTCGAGGCCGCCGCCACGAAGGCGGCAAAGCGCAGCAACGGTGCACACTCGTAATCACGCATAATCGGAATAATCCGTTGAGTATTGAGGGGGAGTTATGAAGTTCTTCTTGGACACCGCTGACATTGAAGAGATCAAGACGGGGATCAAGTGGGGCGTCGTTGACGGCGTCACCACAAACCCGTCGCTCTACGCAAAGGTTGGCGGCTCCTACGAGGAGATCCTCAAGGAGATCTGCGGCTTAACTAAGGGTCCAGTCTCTGCTGAAGTCATCAGCGACGACGCCGACGGTATGGTCAAAGAGGGCCTCGCCTTTGCGAAGATCGCCCCAAACATTGTTGTGAAGGTGGCGCTCACAACTGCTGGACTTGAGGCAATCAGCCGCCTCGCCGCTGAGGGAATCAAAACGAACTGCACCCTGATCTTCACTGCGAACCAGGGGCTTATGGCGGCGAAGGCCGGCGCATCACTGATCAGCCCGTTCGTTGGTCGACTTGATGACATCAACGAAGACGGCATGATCGTGATCCAAGAGCTTGCTGAGATCTTCGCGAACTACGAGGGGCTCGACCACTGCGAGATCCTCGCCGCATCGATTCGTCACCCACGACACGTCACGGAGTCGGCACTCGCCGGTGCGCACGTTGCAACGATGCCACTCAAGGTGTTGGAGCAGATGACGAAGCACCCACTCACCGAGAAGGGGATCGCGATCTTCAAGTCGGACTGGGCGAAGGCAACCTCGGGGAAGTAGTCGCGGGCCCGATCTGTCGGGCTCTTGACGAGCGGCAGCGGCTGCCGTAGAGTTCTCTCATCCCCCCCGAACTGCACAGCGATCGCGGCGCAGTTTCGCGTACCGGGGATCTGTTCACCCACAGGTAGAGGAAGGTATCCAACCGAAATGAACGACGGACGAAACCGCGGCCCACGACGACCACCCCGCCGCGGCGGACCAAATCCAAACTCCATGCGCATGCCGCAGGGCGCACTCCCGGCCGATGTCGAGGTGCTCTCCGAGGCCGACCTCGCTGCCGAAGGGCTCGTAACGTTTGCCGCCCTCGCCAACATGAAGGCAACCGAGCTCATCGCTGCAGCGAAGAAGCTCGGCGTTGAAGCGTCCCAGCAAGAGGAGCTCTCCGGCGTCATTCAGAAGATCCTCACGGCGCAGGCCGACGGCTTCATTCGACGCAATGGCCTGCTCCCGAGCGCCGATGATGTCTACGTTCCTTCGCCGATGGTGCGCCGACTCGGCCTGCGCCAGGGCGACACAATCGGTGGCGTCATTCGCGCACCGCGCGAAGGCGAGAAGTTCTGGGGCATGCTCCGCGTTGAGATTGTCTCTGGCACCGATCCAGAGTCGGCGCGACGACGACCACACTTCGGCGACCTCACACCGATCCATCCGATTGAGCTGATCAACCTGGAGACGGTTCCATCGAACCTCTCGCAGCGACTGATCAACCTAGTCAACCCACTCGGCAAGGGGCAGCGTGCCCTGATCGTTTCGCCACCGAAGGCTGGTAAGACGAGCCTGCTGAAGCAGATCGCCCAAGGCGTAACGGCGAACTATCCAGAGATCTCCCTGATGGTCTGCCTCATCGGCGAGCGCCCAGAAGAGGTCACCGACATGCGCCGCTCCGTCAAGGGTGAGGTCATCTCGTCGACCTTCGACGAGCCGACCGAAAACCACACCCATGTTGCCGAGATGGCGCTCGAAATTGCGAAGCGCCGTACTGAGGCCGGTGCCGACGTCGTCGTGCTGCTCGACTCCATTACGCGACTCGCGCGCGCCTACAACCTGGCACTCCCACCATCAGGGCGCACGCTCTCGGGCGGTATTGACCCAATCGCCCTCTACCCACCGAAGCGATTCTTTGGTGCGGCACGAAAGCTTGAAGAGGGCGGCTCGCTCACCATTATCGGCACCTGCCTCGTTGATACCGGCTCAAAAATGGACGATGTGATCTACGAAGAGTTCAAGGGAACAGGTAACTCCGAACTAGTGCTCGATCGTAAGCTGGCCGAGAAGCGCATCTTCCCAGCGATCGATGTGCAGCGATCCGGCACCCGTCGCGAGGAGCTTCTCCTTGATGAGGGGACCCTCAAGATGGTCTGGACCATGCGCCGCATGCTCTCCGCTGTGGGTGCGAATGAGGGGATCGAGCTCCTGCTCAACCGCATCGCGAAGACCGAGTCGAACGCCCAGTTCCTCGCCTCGCTCACCAAGGGAACCGAGGGGTCCAACCCCGCGTAGTCCACGTACGAGGCACAGCGTGTGCCAACGTGCGACGCTCGGCGGCATAGCCGAGGGGTAGACTAAGGCGGAGATCGGAGGCTGGAATGCCAGATGTGAAGCGCCAACAAACGCCCGCCCGCGGATCCAAGTATCGCAACGTGCGAGCTGGAAGCCCCACCTTCCGCCTCGCGGCGGCCATCCGCCGTCGCCTTCTCGCCCTCGGATCGTTCCTTGAGCGAAGCGGTGAGCGTGCCATCCGGCTTAGCCTGTTCCGCGCTGGCGAATTCCTGAAGCACCCCCTTCCGCGCCGAGTTCGTGTCCACCCAACCCTCGCAACCCGCACGACTGGCATCGCCGTGGCAGCCATCGCCCATAAGGTCACTCCGGTGTTGGAGGAGCGTGGCATCCTTCGCTCACTCCGCCGCCGCCGACGCTCTATCGACTCGGGTTTGCGGAAGCTTGGTCGTGAGCCAGAGCGAGCGATGCCCGCCGTGATTGCAGGTCTGTTGAGCGTGGCGATCATCGCCAGCTTGCTCCCAGGGCCAACAGTCGATGTGCGCACTCAAGCGCTCAACGACGGCGGCATGGGCGTTGGCATGAACGCGGCGTACGAACCGACGTTTGCGACAGAGTGGGGCGGCACAGATAGCCCTGACCGATTTGCCTCAGATGGTTCAACCGAAAACACCGCCGTGAACGACGGCGTACTAATCGGAGAGACCACATCAGGGAGCACCTTCTCCATGCGCGCCACCGAGGTTATTGCCCGAGTTCCGGATCCTGGCGTAGCGACGACCGCAATTGACGGGCCGATCTTCCTCGACGATGGAACGCTTGAGCTTCCCGCTGCGATTGACATCGTTGTTGCGGACGGACGTGATCACGTTCTCATCCATGTCGTCTCGCGTGGTGAAACGTTAGCCGCGATCGCGAAACGCTACAAGATCTCTTCAATGGAGTTGATCTGGTCGAATGGTTTGCAGTCTGCAGATAATC
>RGBZ01000047.1 GCA_009919365.1 bacterium | reverse complement strand
GTCAGCCTGCTTGCACTCCCATTCCGAGTGCTGCGCGAACGCGGCGTGATCGCTGCACCAAAGCCAGCTGACCTTCAGCCTGTTCCAGGTCTGCGACTTGCGCAGGTGATGGGTGGCACCATGATCTTCCTCGGCGTGATTGCGCACACCGTGTGGGCCGCTGATGTTGTTGCCGTTGCACTGGTGGCTATTGTGGCCACGCTCCAGTCGTTCCTCGCCATCACCGGCATCTGCGTCGCGTGCAAGCTCTACGGCATCGTGGTCTGGCTTGAGAACCGACGGCTGCCGGCTAGTGCCACGAAGATCCCGAAGCAGAAGATCCGCATGCGCTAGGTTCTGCCCAGCGCGCCTGTTCGGTGCGCCACGCGGGTCACGCTGTGCGCTCAGCGGCAATTAGGGGCATCATCCTGTTCTCGCCGATCGGTGGGTTGGACCGGGCATCACCGCCCGACATAAAGGAGATGCGTCGAACGTGAGCACAGCACGGATTCTTGTCGTCGGCAGCACCATGATGGACTTGATCTCGTACGCCAAAGTGATCCCCAATGCGGGTGAGACCCTGGTCGGTGATCGCTTCCAGATGGGCTTTGGTGGCAAGGGTGCAAACCAGGCGGTGCAGGCGGCACGCTTCGGTGCCCCCGTCGCCATGGTCAACGCCGTCGGTGACGATGCATACGGCGCATCGCACCTCGCGAACTTTGTGAAAGAGGGGATCGACACACGCTGGATGCGCACCGTTCCAGGCTCCAGCGGCGTTGCGCCGATCTGGGTCGACGGCACCGGCATCAACCGCATCATCATTGTCCCCGGCGCCAACAACGACACAGACCCCGCTGTTGCCGAGGCGGCTGTGCGTGACTTCAAGCCAACGATCGTCGTTGGCCAGTTCGAGATTCCGCAGGCAACGACTCTTGCTGCCTTCCGCGCCGCACGCGCTGCGGGGATCACCACCCTCCTGAACCCCGCCCCAGCGGCGCCTATTGACCCAGAGCTCCTTGCCGTCTCTGACTGGCTCGCCCCCAACGAGATGGAGTTCACCACCCTCTTCGGCGGTTCGGCGATTGGCGACGGTGCCGACGAGCGCATCCTTGCCGCGGCAGCGAAGAGTGGCGTCAACCTGCTGGTCACGCTCGGTGGGCACGGCGCCGCCATCGCCCAGCGCGGTCAGCCGATTCAGCGCGTCAGCGCCCCGAAGGTGACCGTGGTCGACACGACCGGAGCGGGCGACTCGTTCCTCGGCGCCTTCTCCTTCGGTCTCGCCAGCGGCCTCACCCCTGTTCGGGCGGCGGAACTTGCCGTAGCCTGCGCCTCACAGAGCGTGCAGAAGCCAGGGACGCAGAGCAGCTACCTATCAAAGGAAGAGGCGGCGAAGCTCGCCGCACCGTATCTAGCGGGAGGAGCACACTGATGGCAGCAACCGAGAGCGACGGCCGCAAGCACCACATCGGCATCAAGCAGGGCGAGGTCGGCCGCTACGTGCTGCTTCCAGGCGACCCCGACCGCGTTGAGATCATCGCCAGCCGCTTTGACAACCCGAAGTTCCTGATGCGCCGCCGTGAGTACACCACCTGGACCGGTGAGCTCGACGGCGTGCCCGTTGCCTGCACCTCCACCGGAATCGGCTGCCCCTCCACGGCGATCGCCGTTGAAGAACTCGCCGACATTGGCGTCGACACCTTCATTCGCGTCGGCACCTCAGGCTCCATGCAGCATCACATCAAGCCGGGTTCGGTCGGCGTGATCAGCGGCGCCATTCGTGACGAAGGCACCAGTCGCCACTACCTACCGATGGAGTTCCCATCGGTCGCCGACCTCGACATCACCCTCGCGTTGCGCGAGGCTGCCAAGGAGAGCGGCTTCCCTTGGTACGTCGGCATCGCTCAATCGAAGGATTCGTTCTACGGCCAGCACAACCCAGAGCGCATGCCGATTGCCGAAGACCTCCAGCGCCGTTGGAAGGCGTGGATGGCGGGCGGCGCAATCTGCTCTGAGATGGAGGCGGCAACGCTCTTCATCGTTGCGGCAACGCTACGCGTTCGTGCAGGTGGCGCAATGCTGATCCTCGGCAACCCAGATCAGCGCCCAATGACAGAGGCAGAGCTCGCCGACTCATCTATCGACCGCGTGATTGATACGTCAATCGCGGGTCTGCGCAAGCTCATTGCGGCGGACCGCGCCGCCGGCCGCATCAAGTAGCGCTCGCGCGCATGCCACAGCAGAAACTCATTCTTGATGTTGATACGGGCATCGATGATGCAATGGCGCTCCTCTATGCACTCGCATCTCCCGATGCTGAGTTGCTCGTTGCAACGTGTGCACCAGGAAATGCCAGCCTTGAAGCAGTCGTGCGCAATACGCGCGGCGTACTCGACGTTGCTGGCGCTTCACACATCGACGTGATCGCTGGCGCTCGTACGCCGCTCGTGAAGGCGCTGGTCACAACACCAGAGACGCACGGGCCTACTGGTCTCGGCTACGCCCTTCTTCCTGAGCCGCCGCCTTCCGACTAGACCCTGAACTTCCAGCACTCCTGCACGACGTGGTGTTGATGACTGGCGCTGTTGCAACTCCAGGGAACACTGGTGCGCGCAGTGAGTGGAACGCCTGGTGTGATCCCGAGGCGCTCGACGAGGTGATTCGCGCCTGTGCTGCAGCGGGCCGACCGGCGCTCATCCTGCCGCTTGATGCCACAGAGTCGGCACTCATTCGGCCACCGCACTGGGCCGCGCTCGTCGCTGCAGCGGGCCGTGCTGGCGCACAGCGCGGCGATACCTCACTGAACCCCGTGTTGCGCTTGATCGACGAGGCGCTCCGCTTCTACGACGAGTTCCACCTGCAGTACGACAAGATCGAGGGGTCACACATCCACGACGCCTTCACTGTGGCGGTGGCGCTCGACGCAGCGCTCGCGACCATCGTCAGCGCACCGAGCGCCGTTGAAACGCGTGAGGGAGTCACCCAGGGCGACCTTCTCGTGGATGTGCGGGGCCGCACGAACACCCCGGCGAACAGCCGCGTCGCCCTCAAGGGCGACGGTGAGGCGTTCCTTCAGCGCTTTGCGGAGCGGGTTGGGCGCTTCTCGGCGCGCTGAGCTCCCAGCAGGATCGGGAGCACCATTAAGAGAGCCAGCGGGATCAAAATCAGGCGTGCATCCGAAGCCCCAGCCGCATCAATCGCTACGCCGCCGATCGCCGATCCAGCAGAGATCCCAAATACGACACCACCACCGATGAGGGCAAAGGCCCCGCTACGCGCAGAGCCCCCCGCCCGTTCTGCGATGACCGCATTCACTTGAATGAACATTGGCGCGATACCAAAGCCCGCAATCGTCGTGACAACCAGGTAGGGAAGGTAACCCTCAACAAAGGCGGTGGGGATCGTTACGAGTGCAAAGAAGACTGCTGCAACAGCGAATCGCCGCTCCGCAGACCAGCGCCAATCGCTCTTCGCGCCGATGAGAATGGCACCAACGAGGCTGGCTCCTGAGTTCAACCCGAGCGCCAGCGCAATACCTGCGGCGGCACCGATGGCGGCGCAGTACCCAAGGAGCAATACCTGGCTCGCACCGAGAATCGAACCGATCCCCGCGGCGCTCACAATCAACAGGCCGTTCTCTCGAATCGCGCCAGCCATCCCCGCCGCATCAGGTGCGTGCAGTGCTGGCTCCCACTTCCGCTGCGAGAGCACGGCGATGAGCCCGACGAGTGAGAGAAGTGCGGCAGCTGCAATAGGTCCCCACAGGAGCCCTTGCACAATGAGAAGTGATGCGATCGGCGGGCCGATCAAGAAGTTCACCTCGTCATTGACCGACTCGAGCGCCATGGCACGAAGTCGAAGCGGCCCGCTCTGCACCACAGCGGTCCAACGCGCACGAATGATGGACCCGATGTTCGGTGTTGCAGCCCCGAAGAGCGCCGACGCTGCAATCAGCAAAGCCGCCTCAGGTGCCGCAAGTGCAACGGCGGTGATCGCCGCTGCGGCAACGAGCATCACAGCAGTCGCACGAATGAGTGTTGGGCGATGCCCCTGCTCATCGGCAGCACGACCGATTAGGGTTGCGCCGACTGCGTTGGCAATAGAGAATGCACCCGCCGCTGCGCCACCAACCGCGTAGGAGCCCAACGCGCCGCTACCGATTGCGATCAGTCCAATCGGCACCATAGCGACTGGTGCGCGCGCAATTAGACCACCGAGCGATGTGACAACAGCGCCTTCTTGCGAGAGGACATCGGCAAATGGCAGCGAACGTGCGCCGCGTAGTTTCTTCGCCACCGCTAGTACATGATCGTGCGCGTCAGATGGTGTGGATAGTGCGTCGCGTGATAGGTCTTCCAGAGGCGATAGTCGACCTCCGGAATCAGCAGCTGCTTATCGGCTGGTCGTCGCGCGTTGACCTCGTCAGTGAGAAGCGCTGTTGCATAAATGCTGTGCGCGCGAATCTCAATCTCTTCGAGTGAATCGCGCGGGATGAGTTCGCCGCCCATGATGCGCTTCTCCAGCGATGCCTCGTACTCAAAGATGCCCATGGTGCGTAGTGCGACTGGCACGATGTAGTCGGCAAACGCCGTGCACATCTCGGGGTCCTTCAGCACGGTGCGACCGAGCGGAGCGAGTCCGCGATGAAGCCCCCAGAGCCCGAGCTGCGAGAGCTTCTGAATTTGGATCTTGTGACCCTTCCAATCGCTCACATCGTCAAAGCGCGGGAACTCGGTAACGAGCCGCTCCAGCAGACCATCGCCACCCGAATAGAGGGCGGGCGCACACGAAGCAACCCAGCGGTGCCACTTCCCGTCGTACTTCTCGGTGAGGGCGGTGCCAACCGTGTTGAGTGCCGCGACCCGCTCGTCGAGCATCGGGATCTCAATGTTGCCGCGGAAGAGCTCCTCAAGGTCGCGTCGGGTAACCCCTGCGGCCCACTGG
The DNA here is from genome assembly GCA_009919365.1 of bacterium. Next base: position 1,628 of record RGBZ01000047.1, on the reverse strand, counting down.
CCGGTGAGGATCGGTTGCCCCGCCAGGATCGCCTTGTGCAGGCAGGCGAACATCGCCTCGCTGTCGGAGTAGCGGACCCCGTTATAGGTGACCTCGAACTTCTTGGAGGTGGCGAAGTCGGTGAAGGCGAAGTTCAGGATGGTAATGAGCATCGTGAGGTCGATGTTCTTGTCGGGGTCGGGGCCGATGTCAAAGGGGCCCTTCGCCGCTGGGGCGGTCGAGCGGAAGTCGGGGAACTCCTCGGCGGCCATCCACGTGGCCACCCGTCGGATCTCCCCCTCGTTCGTTGTAACAAACCCAGAACCCTCAACCACTGGAGTCAGGGAGCTCAGAATCGGGTTCGACCACCACTTCCCACGCATGGACGCCTCCTCGTTATGGACCCCTTGGTCCGCGATCCCGTAGGGGGAGACCATACCCCGAAGCCCCATCACACCGGCCCTAGGGGCTGGTGCGCCTGACGCATCAGGGGCTTGACAGAAGGTTAAGGGAACATAACCTGCCGTGAACGGCGGGTTGCCGTTTGGTTGTAAGGCCAAGGGTGGCGTTGTCGCCCACGGCGAAGCAGGTCGGCTTCCAGGCTGGAAACCGGCGAAAGGGAGGAACAGAGATGTCAGGAGCAGCAGCGGCACGCGCCGCCCAGCGAATCCCGCTCTCGTATGTTGCGGTCCTTGTGCCAGTAATGGCGGCCCTCAACATCGTCGGCGGATTCATTATCAAGCTCGTAAACGTTCCGATCTTCCTGGACATGATCGGGACCATGGTCGTGAGCGTCGCGCTCGGACCTTGGTGGGGCGCACTCACCGGAATCATCACGAACACCGCTGGCTCGTTGGTCAACGGCCCAGTCGGGATTCCGTTCGCGCTCTGTAACGTTGTTGGTGCCCTTGTCTGGGGTTACGGTATTCGTAGCTTCGGCCTCGGCAAGTCACTTCCAGGCTTGATTGCCGTCGGAGTGATCTGCGGCATTGCCGTTCAGGCAATGGCTGCGCCAATCATCACCTTCGTCTTCGGCGGTGCCACCGGGCACTCTTCGGACGCGCTCGTGGCGGCGATCGCCTCAGGCGGCACCGGTGTGCTTGCATCTTCGTTCCTCGGCGGCCTTCCAGGCTCGTTCGCAGACAAGTTGATTGCAACGTTTATCGGCCTTGCCATTCTTCGAGCGTTGCCATCTGGCCTTACGGCTGGCGTTGGCCTTCCGAAAACTGACCAGAGCGGCGCGCTCAAGATGGTGCTCATCGGACTTGGCGTTGGTATCGCCGTCTTGCTGTACGTCTACAGCCAGATCAAGCCAGCGTAAGGAGGAGAAATCATGGCAAAAGATACTGGAGCAACGGTTGGGCCTCGTGAGGCCGCAGCTGTCGGCGTTATCGCAATGGGTATCTTCGTGATCGCATTGCCGTTCGCCGCAAGCGCTATCAAGATTGATGCACCTGAACAGGCGTTCCCGATGCTTGCAGCAATGAATGTGCTTGCAGGCCTCTTTACGCTTGGCGCAGGCGTCGCCGTTATTCGCGCAAAGGACTGAACAGGTAAATCGTCGCGCTGACGAGCGCGACAGCCGCCCGGTCGCACCGCATAGTGCGATCGGGCGGTTCGCTTGACATCACACCGCATAGGATGAGCAA
>RGBZ01000046.1 GCA_009919365.1 bacterium | reverse complement strand
TGCCCCAGGCCGACGCTTCGCCCTGCCGCACAGCCGCATCATGATTCACCAGGGCTCTGGCGGATTCCGCGGCAACACGCCCGACGTCTTCATTCAGGTCAAGGAGATGGAGCAACTCGTGCGAACAACGCAAGAGATCCTCGCCGCCCACACGGGCCAGCCGATGGAGAAGGTCGTGAAGGATACGGATCGCGATCTCTTCCTCTCGCCAGAGCAGGCGGTGGAGTACGGCATCATCGACGAGGTGTACAAACTTCCTGCCATCGTCCCGCCAAAGGGGAAGTGAGGCGCGCCGCATGAGCGGAGGAGCAGGATCCGGAGAGTCGGGAGGCGGGAAGACGCGCGGGCCGCGCAGTGCAGGCGCAGGCTCGTATCGCTGCTCCTTCTGCCGTAAGACGCAGGAGCAGGTCCGCAAACTGATCGCCGGTCAGGGCGTCTACATCTGCGACGAGTGCGTCGCTCTCTGCGCCGAGATCGCCACCGAGCAGTCACCATCGGCGCCGCAGCGCAAGTCGTTTGGCGGCGTTACACCAACCCCGCGCATGATTCATGCGGCACTCAACGAGCATGTGGTGAGCCAGGAGCGCGCCAAGCGCTCGCTCGCCGTTGGCGTGCACAATCATTATCAGCGCGTTGGCGCGCCAACGATTGCCGATGGCGTTGAGATCGCCAAGTCGAACATTCTTCTTGTTGGTCCGACCGGTTCCGGCAAGACGCTACTCGCGCAGACGCTCGCCCGATTCCTTGATGTGCCGTTCTGTATCGCCGACGCCACGAGCCTGACCGAGGCTGGCTACGTCGGTGAGGATGTCGAGAACATTCTGCTCCGCCTAATTCAGGCGGCCGATGGCGACATTGAGCGCGCGCAGCGTGGCATCATCTACATTGACGAGATCGACAAGATCACCCGCAAGTCTGACAACCCCTCGATCACGCGGGACGTTTCGGGCGAAGGGGTGCAGCAGGCGCTGCTCAAGATCATCGAGGGAACGGTGGCGAACGTGCCGCCCCAGGGTGGTCGCAAGCATCCACATCAGGAGTACCTGCAGATCGACACCACGAACATCCTCTTCATCTGCGGCGGTGCATTTGAAGGGCTCGAGAAGATCGTCTCGGATCGTGTCGGTCGACGCGGCATCGGCTTCGGTTCCGACACGCCCGCCAGTAAAGATGAGCGCACCCGTGTGCTGGAGCAGCTCATGCCCGACGACCTGCTGCGCTACGGCCTCATCCCTGAGTTCATCGGGCGACTACCGATGATCGTGGCGCTCGATCCACTGACCCTTGACGATCTCGTGGAGATCCTCGTTGCACCGAAGAACGCACTGGTGAAGCAGTACCAGCGTCTGTTCCAGATGCACAACGTTGACCTGCAGTTCACGCCGGCCGCGCTGCATGCGGTTGCCGAGAAGGCACTGCTGCGCAAGACCGGCGCGCGCGCACTGCGCGCCGTGCTCGAAGATGCGCTCCTCGCCACGATGTACGAATTGCCCGATCGCGCCGACGTACGTCGCTGCGTGGTGACGGAAGAGACGATTCGCGCCGGCGCGAGCCCACTCATGCTCACCGAGCGTGAGATCGGTGCGAGTGAGTCTGCGGCACCGAGCCGACGCGCCCCTCGCACGCGCACGGCTAATCCCCGCGCATCAGCGTGACGGCGGCGCGCGAACTCGGCCCCTCCTATAGCGCCGCTGAGGTAGAGCGCAGCGTTGCAGCTCGATGGGCGGCAACCGATTACGGCAGCCCCGACGGACGCGAGACACGTGATGCCGAAGGTCGCGAGTCACTCCCACCCTTCACGATCATCATGCCGCCGCCGAATGTCACCGGTGGCCTACATGTAGGCCACGCGCTCTTTGTGACGCTCGAAGATCTGATGGTCCGACGCGCGCGCATGCAGGGTCGGGCCGCACTCTGGCTCCCCGGTGTGGATCACGCCTCGATCGCTGCCCAGTTCGTGCTGGATCGCATCGTGCAGAGCGAGGGGAGTAGCCGCGCCGATTTGGGTCGTGAGCGCTACCTCGAGCGCATGCACCGCTTCATGGACGAGACGCGGAACACCATCCTTGGCCAGTTCCAGCGCCTCGGCGCATCGGCCGACTGGAGCCGCACCCGCTTCACCATGGACGATGTCTCGAGCCGCGCCGTGCGCACCGCCTTCGCAACCCTCTACGAGCGCGGCCTCGCCTATCGCGGCGAGGCGCTCGTTAACTGGTGCCCAGGCTGCAAGACGAGCGTCTCTGACCTTGAGTCGGTTGCGACCGAAGAGCAGGGGAGCATCTGGGAGATCCGCTACCCGCTAGAAGGGGGCGACGCCAACAGTGGCGTTGTTGTGGCAACAACCCGACCGGAGACGCTCCTCGGCGACACCGGCGTGGCCGTGCACCCCGACGATCCGCGCTACGCCGCACTCGTTGGAAAGCGCGTGATGGTGCCGTTCGTGAGCCGCGCCGTTCCCGTGGTTGCCGATGCGTTTGTCGAGATGAGCTTCGGCACTGGCGCGGTGAAGGTCACTCCGGCGCATGATCCGAACGATCGCGAAGTGGGACTGCGCCACAACCTGCCCGCGCCGACCGTCCTCGATGAGTCGGCGCGCATCGTTGCCGATGCCCCAGCGCCATTCGCCGGGCTGGATCGCTTCAAGGCGCGCAAGGCGATCGTCACCGCGCTAGAAGAGCTCGGCCTTCTCGTTTCGGTCAAGCCACATACGGCGAACCCGGCGCGCTGCCAGCGCAGCAACGACATCCTTGAGCCACGCGACAGCTTTGGTGGGGGCACCGTATTCCTGCCTGGTACTGCGCCGATGGCCACATCACCGTGACCGATCGCGAAGAGGGTCCAGCGGGTTGCGGCACCTGCGGTGCGGAGGCGAACACGCTGCAGCAGGAGAGCGACATCTTCGACACTTGGTTCAGTAGCGGCCTCTGGCCATTCAGCACCCTCGGCTGGCCCGACAAGACGCCAGACCTCGCGCGCTACTACCCGTCGCAGGTGATGGAGACTGGCCATGACATCCTCTTCTTCTGGGTTGCGCGCATGATGATGCTCGGCATTGAACTGATGGGCACACCGCCATTTGAGACCATCTACCTTCATGGCATGGTGCGCGACCCAGAGGGACAGAAGATGTCCAAGACGAAGGGGAACGTTGTCGACCCACTCTCCGTGATCGATGAGATCGGCGCCGACGCGCTGCGATTCGCACTCGTCTCGGGCACCGCACCTGGCGCCGACCAGCGCCTCTCGCCAGAGAAGCTCGAGAACGCGCGCAACTTCATGAACAAGCTCTGGAATGCCGCGCGCTACGTGCTTGGCGCGCGACCGGCTGAGGCAACTGGCGAGCGACCCTCAGCTGCCGATGCGCATGCAGCGGCAGGGGAGTTCGGCACCTGGATGGCAACACGTCTCAGCACCGCCGTTGATGATGTTGATCGCGCGCTTGGCCAGTACGGCTTCTCGGAAGCGTCGCAGCGCATCTACGATGCGATCTGGGCGGAGTATTGCGACCAGGCAATCGAGATCGCCAAAGTCACACTCGCCGATGAGACGCGACCACCAAGCGAACGCACCGCCGTCTGGTGGACGCTTGTTGCTGCGCTTGATGATCTCTTGCGCCTGCTCCACCCAATCGCTCCATTCATTACTGAGGGGATCTGGGAGGCACTGCCGCGGCGAGCCGACGACCCGAGCCTCTTGGCAACCGCGGCGTGGCCAGCGCGACATGCGGCGGCAAGCAGCGCCGCGAGCAGCATTGATCAGTGGCTCGATCTTGTGCGCGAAGTGCGCGCGGCGCGCACCACCGCAAAACTGCCCGCGGGCGCGTGGATTCCACTGATCGTCGCGGCGCCACCAGCACTAGCGGCATCTGGTGAGAGTTTGCGCTCGGCGATTGAGCGCCTGGCGCGCGTGCGACCGCTCACCATTCAGGCCGCACTCCCAACCGAGGGTGAGGGTCTCCTCGTTGTGGCGGGCACACTTACTGCGCGACTGGTGCCGCCACAGGCCGACGCCGCCACACTGGATGCCGATCGCGCGCGACGCGAGAAGGATCTCGCCGCGGCACAGGCGCAGCTCGCCGCCGCAGAGGCGCGCCTCGCTGACCCGTCATTCACAGGAAAGGCTCCTGCCGCCGTGGTCGCCGGCGCAGAGCGCCGCGTTGCCGAACTCCGTGACGAGATCGCGCGCCTGGAGCGAGGTTCGTAATGCCCTTCTACGACTACCTTTGCACCAAGTGCGGTGCCACCATTGAGGTGCTGCACGGGCCCCAGCGCCAAAGGGCGACGCGAAGTAAGCGAACTCGCTGATCGGGTAGGCTTCCTCGGAATGAGCATCAACGCCGACTCCTCGAAGACCCTGGCTGGAACCCCAGCGGCTGACGCGACCCCAGCGGTCGCCGAGCTCGACACCATCGTCTCGCTGGCGAAGCGCCGCGGCTTTGTCTACCCCAGCTCCGAAATCTACGGCGGCATCAACGCGGTGTGGGATTACGGCCCCCTTGGCGTAGAACTGAAGAACAATGTGAAGCGCGCCTGGTGGCGCAGCGTGGTGCAGCAGCGTCACGAAGTAGTCGGACTTGACGCCGGCATCTTGATGCACCCGCAGGTCTGGAAGACTTCCGGCCACGTCGGCTCGTTCAGCGATCCGCTCGTTGAGTGCACCGCCTGCAAGCGACGCTACCGACTCGACGAGCTCCCAGGTACGGGCGATCTCACCACCACGCAGCTTGCCGATGCTGAGATCGTTGCCAAGATGGGCTTGAAGTGCCCGGATTGCGAAGGGGCGCTCACGGCGCCGCGCCGTTTCAACCTGATGTTTAAGACCTTCATGGGCCCGGTTGAAGAGGATGCCTCAGTGATCTACCTTCGCCCCGAGACGGCGCAAGGCGCCTACGTGCAGCACAAGAACGTGCGCGATTCGTCGCGCAAGAAGATCCCGTTCGGTATCGCCCAGATCGGCAAGTCGTTCCGCAACGAGATCAGCCCAGGAAACTTCGTCTTCCGCATGCGCGAGTTTGAGCAGATGGAGCTGCAGATGTTCGTGCGACCTGATGAGGCCGCCACCGCTGCCTTCGAGGAGTGGTTGCCACGCCGACTCGAGTGGTACAAGTCGTACGGCGTTTCACCTGAGCGACTGCGCATGCGTGAACATGCCTCCGACGAGTTGGCCCACTACGCCAAGCGCGCCATCGACGTCGAGTACCGCTTCCCATTCGGCTGGAAGGAGCTCGAGGGGATCCACAATCGTGGCGACTTCGACCTTTCGCGCCACGCTGCTGAGAGCGGCGAGAGCCTCGACTACTTTGACCCTGCGACCGAGACCTCATTCACTCCATGGGTGGTTGAGGCCGCCGCCGGTGCCGATCGCGCCGCCTTCACCTTCCTCATCGACGCCTACCGTGAAGAGGTGGTGCGCGATGAGAAGCGCGTCGTCCTCTCGCTGCACCCAGAGCTGGCGCCGTACAAGGTGGCGGTGCTGCCGCTGCTCAAGAAGCGCGACGACCTTGTGGAGATGGCGCACCGCATTCGTGACGGCCTCTCGCGAGAGTTCACCGCCGTCTACGACGACACCGCCGCAATCGGCAAGCTCTACCGCCGACAGGATGAGATCGGCACGCCGTGGTGCATCTGCGTTGATGTTGACTCAATGGACGATAACGCTGTGACCGTGCGCGATCGCGACACGATGGAGCAGGAACGCGTCAGCGCTGATCGGCTAGAAGAGTTCTTCCTCGCGAAGTTGCGCGCCGCGCGCCCCTAGGCTTCAGTCGCTCCGGTCGGCTGCTTGCCGGCTGGCCAATAAAGCTCCTTGTGGATCGCCCCCTCAGGTAGGCCATACGCCGCGAGTTCGCGTTCCGCCGCGACGATCATCTCCGGATTGCCGCAGAGGTAGGCGATCGCCTCAATTGCGTTGACGCCGAGATCACGCAGTGCGGACTGGATGATGCTCTCGACTCGTCCGGTGCGGCCCGTCCAGTCAGCATTGAGCGGATCAGACGGTCGTGAGACGGTTGGAACGTAGGTCGCCGGATATGTGCCACTCTTCTCCCATCCCTCAATCAAATCGCGGTAGCCGATGTCGCTGACATAACTAACGCCGTTGAGATAGATCGCGCGGCGTGGTGCGCCGTCGTCGGCGAGGGTGCGCGCCATGCTGACGAACGGCGCGATCCCGGTACCCGATGAGACGTAGATCTGCACACGTGTATCGTCGGGCTCCATGGTGAACTTCCCCTTTGGGGCGAGCACGCGCAGTCGATGGCCGACAGGGAGCGAGAAGACGAGCGGCGTAAACGCACCGCCACGGACGAGCCGGAGGTAGAGCTCATAGCCGCCATCGAGCGCGCGCGCCGAAGAGGCGACGGAGTAGGGGCGCTGCACGAACTTCTCGCCCACCTTCACGCCGATCGTCACGTACTGGCCGGGCTCGAACGGAGTTGGCGTGCCGTCCGGCTTGATCCAGACGCGGGCGAGCGTGTCGGTATCGTCGATGCGTGCGGCGAGGGTGGCGTTATAGGCAGGGTCATCCGCGAGGATGTCGAACGAGGCGGGGGTAGGTGCCGTCTCTGCCATTGGGCCTCCTCACGGTTGGCGCGACGCTGAGCGTCGCCGTTGCAGG
>RGBZ01000045.1 GCA_009919365.1 bacterium | reverse complement strand
GCAGCGTGCGGTCGAGCCCCACGCCGCGGCCCGAGACGACCCTCAGCAGGTCACCTTTCTTGAATCCGCTCATCACTTCATCCTCTTGATGGTGTCCGCCTCGCACACGACTGGCCGCCCGCTCAGGAGGACCTCGTAGGCGACCTTGCCGTTCAGGGCGACCGGTCCCGAGCAGACGACGCCGAGGCCCGACTCGGCGAAGGGGTTCGCGACTGTCACCATCTCGCCCTCCGGGAACTTGGGGTTCTCGAGCTCACGAATCGCGGGGCCACAGCCCTCCAGCATCTTGTTGACGATCCACTCATCGATGTCGTTCTTCTCAGGGTCCTTCCGCCAGGCGTCGTAGCGCTCGGTCGCGTACGTCGTGCCCCGGTGGGTGCCCTTCCACGAGCTGCCGCGACCCATCAGGATCGACCACGCGAAGTCCGCCTTGACGCGGAGCTCAGGGCTGGGCTTCCAGACGCCCTCTCGCTCGACGCGGGCGGCCTGGTCGAAGAGCTGATTCATGAAGCCGGTCTGCTTCTCGGACAGCTCGTAGCCGCGGTTGATCGTGCCACGGAAGCTCTCCATCGCCTCCCGACCGCGTGCGCCCAGGAAGGGCAGCGAGGCGGTCATCCGGGCGAGGAGGGCCGGGTCACCCTTCGGGGCGGGAGGTCCCTCGGCGCAGAGGGTGTCCAGCCACTCGCGCTGGGCGGTCGAGAGGCCCTTCGCCGTGCGGATGCGGGTCAGTGCGTCGCGCATGAAGTGGAGGCGACGGTCCGAGGTGAGGCCTGCCGCCTCCCACTGGGAGATGGCTGCCTCTGTGTCCGAGATTCGCTGCTGGGCTGACTTCCGCATGTTGCCTCCTACAGAGCTCGATGTAGTTGCCATCCACCACGATGCCGGCGCCATTGGCCCAGCCGATCAGCGGCTTCTCAGACTGGCAGCCACAGTAGGTGTCCCAGTCCTGCTTCGTGAAGTGGTTGAGCTCCACGGCGCCTCAGTTCGCCACGGTCAGCTGGATGTACTGCGCGAGCTCCGCTGCGAGGTTGTCGGCGTCCCGGCGCTCGTCACGACGGCAGCCCACTCGAACCTGGCCCCAGCGGGCGTAGACGTAGAACTCGGTGCCGGTGGGCAGGTGGACGAACCCCACCTCGAGACCGTCGTAGCCCTTCTCACTGTCCGAGTAGCCCTCCATGAGTCCCAGGCTGAAGCGGTCGGCCACTGCCTGCATGCTGACGCCGTCGGCGTACTGCGAGAGGCTCATGCCGTTCACGTTGACCGGGCGGGGAGCAAATTCCGTCATCATCTTCTCCTTGGTGTCCGTTGATGGTATAAGAATACCACAGTCGCCCAGGGATTGCACGTCCACTGTGAAATTTTAGAAAAGATCCTCCGGCATCTCGAACCCAAGCTCCTCGGTCACCGAGCGGATTGCCTCTAGGATGGATGTCGCACGCACGAGCTCCTTCTTCGCATCGTGCAACTGCACGAGCCACTCGTTCGACTGGGACCGCTCACGATCACGATCGAGCGCGCAGCTGATTGCCTCCTCACGTGCAGCATCCAGTTCAGTCCTGAGGCGCTCAATCAACAGCGCGTCCTCAGTGATCTGTGTTTCCTGCGCCTCAGCACGCTGCCGAAGTGCATCGATCTCGTAGCTCAGGCCTGGAAGTGCTGCGGCCTGTCGCGGCACAGTTGGAACCTCAGACAGTGGTGTGTAGTCCGGACTGAGAGGCAATGCTGACAATTGTTGGTGTGGGGACTCGAGCAACGCGACACGCTCGATCAGCCACTCAATAAGCTCATCGTGGTTCTTGCTCTCCTTCTCCAGCATGTCCACCCTGAACCCGAGGTGGTTTCCAGTGATGTCGTTCCGAAGGCTCACTTGTCACCGTTCCTCGATCGTGTCGACCCAATGTGGTCCTTTGCGCGCCCGAGCGAGAGAGTGCCAAAAAAGATGCCTAGCGCGACGAGCAGCACTAGGAAGTTCTCAATGATCACAGGGCCTCACGGGAGCAGATTGGGCAGAAGAGCTCCTCGACTCGGGAGTCCACCTGCTTGGTTGTCCAGTCCGCAGGAGGCTGCATGTTGTCGGAACGCAGCACGAGCTCGCCTGCAACGACATTGGGCGTGAGCTGGGCTGTGGTTGTCCCAATCCTGTTGCACTCCCCGCACCGAACCGTCACGCCCACGATCATCCTGTTTGCGTACATTGCTTCACCTCACCAGTTCTTGTCCCAGACACCGTCACATCGCTGCCACTCGTCACCGTCATTGGACTCAACGATCCACCCCGCAACGTCCTCACCCTGCGACCGTGCTGCTCTGATGAAGGAGTCAATCAGCTCAGCGTCACGAGTTGTGAATCCGTAAGGGCCGTTCATCCCATCGTACGGTTCACCGCCTCCCACACTGAGTGGGTGTAGGTCAACCCAGGCGAAGACCTTGGGATCCCTCCTGATCCCGCACCTCTGTGCCCACTTGAAGGGCGCATCGGGATCGTCAGTATTGCCAACCGAGACCACCGACTCCTTGATTGTCCTGAAGAGCGAACCGAACATTCTACATGTCTCCTAGTAGGGCCAGTGGGACTTGAACCCACATGGGATTGCTCCCGGCGGATTTTAAATCCGCTCCGTATACCTGGTTCCGGCATAGCCCCGTGTGCCCCCGAGGGGGCGTGAATCACCGTCCAGGCAGGATCTCAGCGAGCCCATTGAGGAGCATGTTGCGCACCTCCGTGAGCTCAGCAGATGTCTGATCAGTCAGGTCCGCGTGCTTGAGGCGAAGCCTGAGATGTGCATCGACCTCATCGAGCAGACACTTCAGCTGCTGCCCCTTGATCGTTGACTCCAGCATCTCAGACTCACCCGGGAGTGAGAACTCCATGTTGAGTGAGACCTTCACTTGGTGGCCTCCGCCGCTTCATCGTTCTCAGCGAGCGGCACGTCGTCGAGCTCCTCGATCTTGTCTCGTGCTGGGTCGTAGCACTCCACACACCCGAACCGATCGTGCTCCGTGTAGTCGCGGCAGACGTTGCACCACTTCGTCGCCTCCTCAGCCTGCTCCCACTTGCGGGGCTTCGGAGCACCCTCACCGCGTCCCAGGGGACCACCCTTCATCTTCATCCCTTTATCCTACCTTCCTCTTGAGTCGTTGTCTTCTGTGTAACCCGGGGAACCCGGTTGTATATCAAGCTGCCTTCGTGACCGACGCCACCGCATCGTGCTTCATCTTGATGACGAAGTCACGCTTCGAGGGCTTGAACATCATCTTGCGGTCCGGGACGATCACCCAGCCCCGCTTGAGACCCGAGGGGCCCGGGTCACTGCACTCACCGTCGGTGAGGATGAGGTACCCATCGAACCGGTGCTTGTTCTTGTTGGCGTGGTCCGAGGCCGCCTTGAAGTCCGTCCCGCCGCACCGCGTCCGGGCGAGACCCGGGTTCTTGTTCCCCTTCCAGACGCGCTCCGACTTCTCGTCGACGGCAGTGTCGAAGTTGAAGATCGTGAACTCCGTGTGCTTCGCGAGCGTCATCAGGTTTCCGAAGAGGAGCTCCAGCGACTCATCGTCCACGGAGCCCGACTGGTCGATGTAGACCGCGATCGACGACGTGTAGTTCCGGTGGGTGCCAGGCTGGATCGCCGGATACTTCCGATTGAGCCGCTTCACGTTGGTGGTGCGGTCCGCGCGGCGGGTCATACCGCAGAACTGCTTGAGGACCGACTTCCAGTCGATCTCTCGGCTGAGGAGGTCTCGAAGCTTCTGACGGGTCTCCGCGGGGATCGAGCCCCACTGGCCCGAGGAGTCACAGTCCTTGACCGCGCGCTCCAGCGCCTGCTTCACCTTGCCCTTGATGAGCTCCCGCTCCTCGTCGTCCATCTCATCCCATCCCTCGTGGTCGTCCATCCCACCGGGGACGATGCGCACAGGGTTACCGTCCGCGTCCACCAGGTTGCCGTTCTCGTCGACGCGGACGTCGCCGTCCTTGAGCGCCTGGGCGAGGGACTTCCCCTTGGCAGCCTTCTCGATGTCCTCAGCCACGTCCTGGAGGAGCGCGAAGTACTGCTCGGAGGAGAGGCCCTTCGGCAGCGACGCGATCTTCTGGCTGATTCGCTCGTGGCGGGCGACAGCAGCCTCACCAATCTTCGCCGCGATCTCGGGCTCCAGCGGCTTGAACGCCTTGCCCGGAATGAGACCACCCTCGGGGAGCTCCTCCTCCGGAATCATCGAGTTGATGGCGAGGTCCGTCGCGTAGTTGTGGAGCGTGTGGGGCTCCATGCGCCGGGTGGTGGTGTGCTCGAGAACGAGGTGGAAGCACTCGTGCTTGAGGAGGCCCTTCACCTGCTTGGAGGTGAGTCCCGCCACGAAGTAGGGGTTCCACCACATGTTGATGTCGCCGTCCTTGGCGAGCACGCCCGCCGTGGAGATTTCCTCCGAGCGAATCTTCGTGACGGGGCGGAGCACCTTCGAGAAGAAGGGCTCATCCCACATGAGGTTGATGAGGTGGGGATCGATGTCGAAGGCGTCAGCCTGCGCCTTGGTGACCTCCTTGGAGGCCTGGGGGAGATCGTTCGAGGTGGAAGTGTTCTTTGCCATATGTGTTCACTGTACCCTATGTGGGGCCACATTGCACGGACAGACAAACTTTTTTTAGACCTTCCGCGCCCGACGGGACTGTGCTGCCTTCTGGCCCGCATTGCGGTGCTTCTGGGAGACAACAGCGGTCCAGTGGATGTAGGTGAGCATAGCTTCCGAGGACTCTCGATCGTACTTGTTGGAGTTCACGGGAATCCCAAGCTGCCACGCGAGGACGAGACCCCGCCGCCACGCCTCGTACTCCTCAGCGATCGCAGCGACGCGGTGGCTCTTGCTCTTGGTCGTTCGCCCATCGAGGCCCCACTGTGACTTGAGGTAGTTCGGGTAGAACTGGGAGAAGCTAGCCCAGTCATCCCTCACCATGACGTGCCCCGCCTCGTGGAGGAGCGTGTAGAGGCGGCTCTCAGCGCCCTTGCTGCTGTTGATGTGGACGCAGTAGTCGTTGAAGTCCACCTGGTCCTGGGCGCCTGGGTAGCAGTCCACCTCGTACGTCCTGTCGTCGAGCCAGGCGACGACCGCATCCCACCCACGCTGAATGGCTGCCTTGGTCATCTTCCTCCCGTTCGGGCGTCGACGAGGTGTGATTCCGAGGAAGTCTGCCGCGTCCATGATGCCCTTGGGGAGTCTTGCCATGGTCAGTCTCCGAAGTCGTGGTGGTGTGTGCACCAGAGGAACACCGGCCGAGGTGCCGTGTTCACTTCCTCGTCCACATTCACAGTATAGTCCTTGGGGACGTCAATTACACGTGTCTCCTCGACATTTTCCTCTGCCTGTCCGTACCGATCGGGGCTGTACAGCCTGCACTCTGGATTGCTGCACTCGCAGCGGGCAGCAGCCCCGATCATCGATGGGTAGGTGACCGTAGCGGGAGATGAACCACACCTGAGACACTTCATTACGTCCATGGACAAACCTCTAATCTGTGAAGCCCCCGACTGGAATCGAACCAGCTTTCTCCTCATTACAAGTGAGGTGCATGACCAGTATGCTTCAGGGGCGTGGAACAGTTCTAACTATTTACTAGGAAAGTCTTTGTTGCCTTTTCTAATTCTTCCTGAAGTCTTTTCTTTTGATCTACCCCAGTTTCTAAAGTTTGGAGTCAGTGCGTGACAGTTGGGGCAGAGAACACGAAGATTTTCACGCGTGTTGTTCTTGTGGTCTCCATCAATATGATCAACTTCTAATATAACACCACCGCAGTCTCTTGTTTCATTAAAACCACAACGACTGCAACTATAGTTTGACTCTGCAAAAAGTCTTGCACGCCGCTTCGGAGCACCTAAGCTTTCAAATGGAACAGAATCCCAATCAAAATCTGTCCATTGATTTGTAGAGATGCCCTTCCTTTCTTTCATTGCTTTGTAAAAAGCTTCTGATTTCGGTGTAGGCACCCGCTTATTTGGGTTCTTTTCACAGAAGGTCTGATGATACCTCATACCCTTCTTAGAAGCCCATTCTTTGCGGCCGCAATACATGCATATGAGTTCATTTTCCATGCATGTAAATATAAAGTTGGTAGTGCAAGTTGTATACTATTTTGCACTACCAGATATGCATCACGACTCGTAATCTAACATCGCTCCAGGAAGTGCCTTCGCGTCCGGGGGCAGTGCAGCGATCTGCTCCAGGATTCCACGGGCCTGATCGTGGCTCAGGTGGCCGATGACGTCTGACGTGATGGGGGTGTCGTGGCACAGCTCGAAGTCGTCGTTGCTCTCGCCCCGAAATCGGATGACGGCAATCTCCAGCGTGCCGGCACGCCCGTATGCCGAGCCGCCGGTGATGATCGAGACACCGTATCCGTTCCTGAAGCGGATACGCTCGTAGCTGCCGCTGTCCCACTGCTTGGAACCACCTTCACGATCCACGATCTGGTTGCTGCTATAATCGACGAGATTCATTGTCTTCTTCTCCAGTGAGCGTGTTATTGGAAACTGAGTGACCCCAGGGAGACTCGAACTCCCGTTGACGGAGTGAAAATCCGCGATCCTAACCTCTAGATGATGGGGTCAGTGAATGGGTGGGGAGGGATTTGAACCCCCTCAGTC
>RGBZ01000044.1 GCA_009919365.1 bacterium | reverse complement strand
GATCGAGCTGATCGGGCCGATCGGTCAGCCGATTCTCATCAACAAGGCCACCATGCGGCTGCTTCTCATCACTGATGTGGAAGGGTTCGCCTGGGTGCGTGCGCTGGCGATCGCCGCAACGAGTGCCGGAATCAGCGTGACGATGCTGCAGCAGGCAGAAACGGCGGCGGATCTGCCCTCAGCGAGCCTCCTCCCCGACGTGGTGGAGATCATCGTCGCCACGAACGATGGGAGCATCGGCCACCGCGGCACCGTCGCTGACCTGCTCGCCGAGTACGCTACCTGGGCGGACCAGGCGGTCGTTGCAGGTGGCGCAGACGTTCGAGCCGCTGCAACATCTGTCGCGCTGCGGCGTCGCACCACCGATCGCACAACGGCGAGTGGCAAGCCTGCACGCGCCCGCGCTGCTGCGGCTGGGGATCGCGCACCGTGGCTGCAGGCGTTGCTCGCGCACGAGATTGGCTGTGGCATTGGCGCATGCGGTGGCTGCACCGTGGCAACGCGCACTGGTCAGGTGCGCCTCTGTCGCGAAGGCCCAGCGGTCGATGCAACTGGCTCCATGTCTAAGGGTGGCGCATAAGTGCCACCACGCAAGCGCACCAAGGCGGCCGCGCCACGTACGAGCCGAACCGCGCAAGTAGAAGCGCAGGCGAACGAGCGGATCAATCCGCTGACCGTTGACCTTGCTGTCACCCTTGGCAGCGAGCATCCGCTGCGACTAGAGCGACCAATTGTTGTTGCGGCTGGGCCACTCGGCTTTGGCAACGAGGCTGGCGGTGCACTTGATCTTCGAGAGGTTGGCCTCTTCGTTGTGCGCGGCATCTCACTGCGACCGCGATTTGGTGGCCTGATGCCGCGACTGGTGGAGGTGCCTGGCGGCGTGATGCACGCAGTGAATCGTGAGAACCCCGGTGCCGACGAGGTGATGGATCGACATGGTGCAAGCTGGCGCTCCGCGCCGTGCGCAGTTGCCCTTGCGCTTGTGGCCACCTCGGTGAAGGAGCTGGCCCAGCTGATTGCTCGGATTGAGCGGCGCGCCGACGAGCTTGGTATTGCAGCACTGGAGGTCGACCTTACAGCTCCGTGTGATGGCCTTGATGGTCATCGGTGGGAGGCGTCGGCCGATGAGGCGCTGCGTCTCATTGATACGGCGCGCGGTGCAACCGACCGACCACTTATTGCGAAGGTTTCGTCGGCGGCAAGTGATCTCCGTCGCCTAGCGAGCGAATCGATTGATGCGGGCGTTGATGTGCTCTCCGTCAGTGGGTCGCCGCACGGATTCCTTCCCGACCGCTCGCGACGCGGACCAGCCTTGGCCGCAGGTATCGGTGAACTCTCTGGCCCGCTGGTACGACCCGCCGCACTTGCGGCGATCGCCGAGGCGGCGAGTGGTGCTGGCGCACCGATCATTGGCGGGGGCGGAATTGGATCCCCGGCAGATGCACTCGACGCCTTCGCCGCTGGCGCGAGCGCGGTGAGTCTGGGGACCGCACTCTGGGCTGACCCACGACTCCCTGGTGCGGTAGGTGACTCCTTGCGGCGGGCCGTCGCGGCTCGGGGCGAACTGAACGTTCTCGCGCTGCGCGGAAGCGCACTCTGCGCGCGCCATGAGTAATTGGCACCACGCGACCAGCCAGCGAATCGAAGACCTTCTCTTCGCCGCCGGCGCACTTGAGCGAGGGCACTTCTTGTTGCAGGGGGGTCAGCACAGTGGTACGAACCTGCAAACTCTGGTGATGCTTCGGCAGGGGACAGCCCTATCAGAGATTGCGCAGCAGCTCGCCGCGCGTAGTCGCGAAGTGGTGCATGCACTGGGAGGCGAGATTGATCTCGTCGTTGGGGTGGACCAAGCCGTTGCTGAACTTGCCACGCTCGTCGCTGAGCATCTTGGAGTGCGGAGCGTCGTGGCTGGCGACGCAGCCGACGCCACCGAAGTTCCACCGCGTGCACGCGTGCTTCTGGTTGCCGGTGAATTGGAGACAGGTACTGCGGTCCAGGTCCTACTGCCAACTCTCTACGCTGCTGGCGCGCATCCAATCGCCGCGGTGGTGATCGCACATCGCACCCAGGGGATTACTGAAATTGAGGCGGAGGGACGAGACCCCATTCCGCTGATCGCCGGGGTCACGCTGAGCCTGCCAACCTACGAGCCACGCGACTGTCCGCTCTGCGCGGCGGGTGAGCCGATCGTCGCCCCGGGGAGTAGCGGCCGCTAGCTAGTTCGCGGCGAGTTCGGCGAGCGCAGCGTCAAGTTCCTCGGAGCTGACCACTCCTTCAAGGGAGCGCAGGATGCGGCCGTCAGCGCCGACCGTAAAGATCCACGGCTCAATTGGAACCTGCCATGCCGTCACGATGCCCGTCGCCTGAAGTCCGCCGCTGGGCGCAAGGACCGGAATCAGACGCGTGCCGTTCCAGCTCATCTGATACGGCTCGACGTGCACGATCACGACCCCAGGGTTGCGATCAGCCGCGCTCTTGAGCAGTGTGAGGGTTGGCCCGCACGACTGTGAGACACAGAACGCCGGCGAAGCGAAGACGATGAGGAAGGGAGTTCCTGCGGCGAGGAGTTCTGGAGCGGAGTTCGTATAGAAGTCGGCGCGCGGATCTGGATCTGTAGAAACTCCTGCGATGCCCTGCGGACTCGTTGCTGCGATTGGTGTTGCGACGTTTGGCGCAGCATCTCCAGGGCGTGGTGCCGTGCCGGTTACCTGCACAGAGGAGGTGAAGCGAACGAGCACTGTTGCGCCAGCGGCATCGGTGCCGCTGATCACGAGTCCAATCTCTCGCGCGCCAACGGGGATTTCGGTTGTGCCGATGAAGAAGCCACGAACGTCGGTGATTGCCCAGGTGAAGGGGAGCGGCGAAGCGGCGGCGAGAGGTGTACAGCCATCGGTCGTGATGTCGAAGATCTCACTCTTGAGCGTCCAGGCAGGGGAGCCAAGCGGGAACCTTGCGCCGTCGACAAGTCCGATGATGAGGCGATTCGCACCGGGAGCAAGGTCGCTGTTTGCAAGAAGCGGGAGTGGCCCAGTGGAGCTCGCCTGGCCCGCCGCGGGCCATGCATCAGTGCAGCCGTTTCTCGTGATGCTCCCCGTACTGGCGCTCGGCGTCGGAGTTGCCCCTCCGCATGCGGCAAGCACGGCAGAGAGGGCGACAAGAGCAACGTGACGCAGGAGCTTCTTCACCTCCTCACTCTATCCCACGTTTCTGAGGCTCGGCGTACCATCTACCTATGAAGAGTTTCCGCTTCGCACTGCGACTCCTCCTCGGCGCCACCATCGGTCTCGTAGTGATCGGCGTCATCGTTCGCGCGACGGAATCGGGGATGGGTTGCCCAGACTGGCCTCTCTGCTACGGGCAGCTGATCCCGCCAACCACCGATTCAGGTGACGTGATTGCCTATAAGGCGTGGCTTGAGTGGATCCATCGCACCATTGCGGCCCTGATCGGCCTCATTGCCCTCTCCGTGGTCGTCATCGCGCTGCGGAACCTGAAGGGTCGCCGCTCGCTGCAAGGGGCTTCCATCGCCCTTCTCGCGCTCGTCCTCTTCCAGGCGTGGCTCGGGCGCCAAACTGTCCTTGAGTCGAACTCAGGGGAGTCAGTGACCGCTCATCTCGCGACCGCGATGGCATTTGTCGGGCTCCAAGTCTGGGTGCTCGCACGAAGTGGGTACGACGAGGTGCTCGCTGGCATTCGCCGCGCGAGCGGGAGCGTTGTGGCGCCGATCGTGGCGGCAGGTGCAATCTACGCACTGCTCCTCTTTGGATCGCATGTGACGGGCACGGATACCGGCCTGCTCTACCCAGATTGGCCACTGATGGGTGGCACCCTCATTCCGCCGGTGACCGCACTCTCGACGCCAATGATCCTGCACCGTTACGCCACAGCGATCGTTGCGCTCATCCTCATCTCGGCGCTCTGGATCGTTCGCCGCGAGAAGGGGAGCCCAGCGCGTGTCCGCCAGCTCCTCACCTACGCCGTGGCGGTGTTCGCCGTGCAGTGCCTCATCGGCGCGGTGCAGATCTTCACCAAGCTGGCCCCGTGGACCCAGACGCTGCACGTCGCTCTCGCCACGTTAATCTGGATCCTCACGGTTGGCGCTGCCTCGATCGCGCTCCTTGAGGGGCGTGCTGCGGGCGGTGGCATCGGTGGCGGGTTGAAGCGCACGCCGCAGACTCGTCGCGAAACCATCTCCGCCTACATCGCGCTGACCAAGCCGCGTATCGTTGAGCTCCTCCTCATCACCACCGTTCCAGCGATGCTGCTCGCAGCTCACGGATTCCCGCCGGTCGCCCTCATTGCCGCGACGCTTATTGGTGGCACCCTGAGTGCGGCCAGTGCCAACGTCTTCAACTGCATTATTGATGCCGACATCGACGCACAGATGGCACGCACCGCGGCACGCCCGCTCGTGACTGGCCAAATCAGCGTTGGAGCTGCACTCCTCTTCGCGAGCACGCTCGGCGTTGCCAGTTTCATCTTCCTGGCGCTAACGACAACGGTCATGGCCGCGTTTATCTCCCTCCTCGCCATCGCCTTCTACGTGCTGATCTACACCTTGATCCTGAAGCGCTCAACCCCCCAGAACATCGTGATTGGTGGAGCGGCGGGTGCGCTCCCACCCGTGATCGGTTGGGCGGCGGTGACCGGCGATGTTTCGCTCGTGCCGATCCTGCTCTTTGCGTTGGTCTTCTATTGGACGCCGCCACACTTCTGGGCGTTGGCACTCCGCATTGGTCCTGACTACGCGGCTGCAGGGGTGCCGATGTTGCCCGTGACTGCGGGTCCCGCGGAGACGGCGCGACAGATCTGGCTCTATACGATCCTGCTTGTCGCGATGAGCCTGATGCTCTGGGCGGTGGCGGGGATGGGACTCGTCTACCTCGCGGTTGCCGTCATCGGCGGCGGAGCCTTCTTGCTACGAGCCTGGCGCTTGCGCAGCGATGTGCTCGGCGACGGGTTGCTGCGTGGCGCAACGCGCCTCTACCGCTTCTCCATTAGCTATCTCACGCTGATCTTCGCGGCGATCGCGATTGACGCCGTTCTGCCGCGCTAGCGAGAACGCCTTAGCGGCGACCCGCCGCAGAAGCTTGTCGCTTCGCTCGACCGCCAGGGTCGAGTCGCCCCAACCAAAACTGCACCTGTGGCCCAATGGTGAAGGCGAACCAGATCGTGCCGAAGCCAAAGGTTCCACCGAGCACGATTCCCAAGACGCCGACTACAACCTCAATGGCGGTGCGCATCTTCCAGATTGCTTGCCCGGTGCGGTGATGGAGTCCGGTCATGAGGCCATCGCGTGGCCCTGGGCCGTTTCCGCTGCCGATGTAGATGCCTGAGCCGAAACCAACAACGGCTGTGCCCGCGATCGCCAACGCCCCAGCGAGCAGTGGCTGTGCGGCGATCTCTGCTGCGGGTGGGACGCCGATGTAGGTGAGGAGGGCAATCTCCACGTTCATCACCCAGCCGATCACCACGATATTGCTGAGCGTGCCAAGTCCAGGACGCTGGCGAAGTGGGATCCAGAGCAACAGCACGAATACGCCGCTCAACTGCGCAGCAGTACCAATCTGAATGCCGAGTTGCTTGCTGAGACCCTGGTGCAGGATCTCCCACGATGGGAGGCCAACGCCCGCGGCGAGCATCATCACGAGTCCCGTGGCGAAGACCGCCTGACCAGCGATTGATTGCGGGAAGCGCTTCAAGGCATCAGCCGTGATCGCTTGCGAGAGCCAGTTGCTGCGTGGTGTCGTCATGCGGTTCCCCTTACTGCGGCGTGGCCGCCGCGCGGCGAAGGCGGTCCGCAATTGCTGAACCGAGGCCGCCCTCAGGATAGGGGGCGGCGATGATTCTCGCGGCGGGCACCGCGTGGCGAGCGAGTGTTGCCTCGAGTTCATGCAGTCGCTCAAAGAGGTGAGCAGCGGCGGCAACCGGGTCCAGCAGTTCTGAGAGGGGAACGCTCATGTGCACTTTGGCCCCCGCAGCCACAGCACGCGCTTCAAGCTGTGTGAGAGTCGCACGGTCGGGAGCAAGGAGCGCGCACTCTGTCACTCCAGCGGGGAATTCAGCCGCCGCCAAGATGAGCGGCACGAGAGGCGCGTAGTGCGACTCGGTCATCCCAGGCGCCAGCAGGGGCACGCCAGGTCGCGCTGTTGGCGCGGTCGCAACGATCCCCCCGTGATCAGCGAGCACCTGTTCCAGGTCTTCCAGCGGGATGCCGCCGTGTCGTAGTAGGCGCGCAGGTCCGCTGCTATCGAGTGCGACCACGCTGGACTCCACGCCAATGTCGGTTGCCTCACCGAGGAGCACGGCGTCAATGCGTCCATCAAGCTGCTCCAACACATGATCGGCGGAGGTTGGGGAGAGGCGACCGAATCGATTGGCGCTTGGCGCAGCGATCGGTGTTCCAGCCGCCCGAATGAGTGCCAGCGCCGTCTCGTGTCGCGGCAGACGCACGCCGACTGTCTCGAGACCGGCACGCACCAGGCCAGGGACCTCGGGTCGCGCGGCGGCAACAATCGTTAGCGCCCCAGGCCAGAAGGCATCCGCAAGGAGTTTGATCCGTGGGTCGGCGAGCGCAGCCTCGGTGAAGAGGTGGGCGAGGTCGGCGCGATCGGCAATGTGCACGATGAGCGGATCAAAGGTTGGGCGACCCTTCGCCTCAAAGATGCGTGCGACCGCTGGCGCATCGAAGGCGTTCGCCCCGAGGCCGTAGACGGTTTCAGTGGGGAAGGCGACAAGGCCGCCC
>RGBZ01000043.1 GCA_009919365.1 bacterium | reverse complement strand
ATCAGCGTGATTGGCTGGGTGGCGTTCCGGTATGTCTCAATGAGGTACTCCACCGCTCGCTCCGAGGCTGGCTTGCTCGAGCTGCGCGGAATGTCGAGATAGGTGCCGTGCGGATCTTGCACGCTATCAGCCTTGAAGAAACGTTCCGACGGCATCGCCTTTCGCACGAGAGGACGTGGGAATCCGGCGTGCACAGGGATATGCCCCTTACCGATCAACTCGAGAACCGAGATCGAATTCGTCGTTGTCGCATAGAGGGGCGCGTTACCGAAGACCGTCGTTACACCGATCAAATCTATCTCGGGGTGCAGCGCGGCGAGCATCAGCGCGACGGCGTCATCAGTCCCCGTATCGCAGTCAATGATCAGGCGGTGCTTCTCACTCATGGGGGGATTGTAGGGGCGAGCGAATACCGCTGCCGCCTGTGATGCGCGACTGATACGTCGCCAGTACGCGACTCTGATTCAGTATCCGCCCAGCCGACCCGCGGGCGCCGCCCTCGGCGGTGCGACGTGGAGGACTGCACGATGATGAGGAACTCTCGTGTTCATCCGGCTTGGCCCCGCATCGATTCTGCACTCGATGAACTCACCGATGGTGGTCTTGCACTTATCTGCGGTGCCGCAGGCTACGGCAAGAGCAGCGCCGTCGCCGCATGGGGGATTCGCGCCGACCGGCCAATGCGCTGGCTTCGGGCAAGCCGTGGTCTAGGCGACGCGCTGCATCTCGCCGCGGATGAGGATGATGGGGTGCGCTTGCCTCGCCTCGCCCGAGCTGTTCGCCAGCAGCAGTTGGTAACGGTATGTGCGGCGGCACTCTTTGCCGACCTCTCCGCACCACACAGCGAATTGATCTTCGTCGTTGACGACGCTGACGCACTGGCTGAGTCATCTGAGGGGCTGGCGTTTCTGCGTGCACTTGCCGAGCGCGCACCCGACCGTTCTCGAGTTGCGCTGATCGGTCGTCGCGTTGCGCAACTGCGCCTCGTTGCAGCCCGCGCGAAACGTCAGGTGATGCATATCGGCGCGGCGGCGCTTCGCGTATCACCACGGCAGACGCGCCAGATCGCCGAAGCTCGAGGTTGGAGCGGAGCACCAACGGCCCTTGAAGAGGCGCGGAGAGCAGCGGCTGGGAATGGTGGAATTCTTGCAACTTGGCTTGACCAGATAAGCGCTGGTGGCGATCGAACTGATCTAGATGAGTTCATTCGGCGCGATGTTGTTGGTGGTAACGGGCCACTCCTTGCCCGACTAGCCCAACCAGAAGGAGAGGGGGCGAGTCCTGAGATGCTCCGCACACTTTGGGAGGAGGGGCTCCTGATCGCCCCCGCCGACCAGGATGAGCTCGGCGAATCGGGTTGGACGATTCCCCGATTCATCGCAGAGACCCTCAACATCCGACACGCAATTGGACCGATGCCGAACGAGTCCGGAACTGCTCTCTCAAGCATCGCCATACCGCGTGCTGTCAGCCCTAAAGCCGTTGTCCACGATCTTGGCCCACTCAGCATTGAGGTCGCGGGGCGAACGATTGAGGGGGTGTCAATCCGGCCACGGTCAGTCGCGCTGCTGCATTATCTCGCCACGCGACCACGGCACGCCGCGACGCGAGATGAGGCGATTGACGCACTTTGGCCTGATGTTGACTCACAAGCTGGACTTAACTCGCTCAACCAGGCGATCTATCACCTACGGCGCGCCATTGACCCTGACTATGACCTCGCTCTTCAAGAGGGAACACCTACGCCATACATTCGCCACGAGGCCGAAATGGTCAGCATCAATCTAGAACTCGTTTGCTTCGACTCGGCACGGCTACGAAACACACTTGATGCGGTACGTCGTCGCGCGCGGGTTGATCAAATTGACGATCTCCTTGACTCCTATCTGGGACCGTTCGGCGTTGAGGTCCCTTTTGAGCCGTGGGCGGAGCAGCATCGCAGTGCGCTTGACGTAGGAATCTTTGCTGTCATCGAACGTGAGATGGCTGCGGCGTACTCTGTAGGCGACCTAGATCGCGCCATTGATCTCGCGCTGCGCGCCGTGCGCATTGACCCAACAGATGGCGCTATGCTTGAACACTTAGCGCTGCTGCTTGATGAGAGTGGCTCCATTGCAGGAGCGCGACGAGCGGCGGCTCGGGCGGTCTCAGCGTTGCGTGAGATGGATATTGCGCCGAATCCGGCGCTGCAACGACTTAGCGCGCAGCCACACCGCGTTCGGCCTGCGCTGCAGCGATGATTGCCGCGATAGCAGAGAGGATGATGGTGAGCCCATAGAGCAAACACCAGCCGCACCATGCGCCGATGGCAAACGCTTGAATGGCGATAAGTACAAGCTCGATCGCGGCGCCAACGACAGATGCAAGCACCCAGATGTTTAGCGAGATAGTGGATCGTGTGCGCAAATAGTGAACCGACGAAGCGAGTAGAACGAGTGATCCAACCACCCCGACCAGCGCGATGGGGATTGGGCCGATACTCGAATAGACAGAGGCCTCTACCTTGGCGCAGCCGCCGAATGGGCCGAGTGCTGGTCCACAAATTGCGGGAATGCCCGCGTAGCGAATGGCGAGAAGGTAGGTCGCAATGACCGTTCCAATTGCAGAGACGACTGCGCCGAACTTTGCGGCACGCATGCGGTTATGGCTTGAGGGCGTCGTCGATGCGTTTGTAGAGGTCAGCTTCCTTCGGGATACCTGACTCCTTCCAATCGCCAATCTTCAGTGTTGGCGTGCCAGTGATTCCAGCAGCACGAGCCGCGGCGCTCTCATCTTCAACCTCGGTACGAATCGCAGGATCGGCGATGCAGCTATCCCATGCGGTTACGTCGAGACCCGCTGCTCCTGCCAGGATGCGGAGGCGAGGAGCGCTGAACGCGCCTTCATTCTCTCCGCCTTGATTGGCATAGAGAAGGGAGTGGAATGCCCAGAACTTGTCTTGCTTATCGGCACATACGGCGCCGACAGCCGAAGTGAATGACTCCTCACCAAGGAACGCGAAGAATTTGTGCTCAATGCGGAGCTTCCCCTCCTTGATGTACTTCTCATAGAGGAATGGCTCGCTGCCATTCGCCCATACGCCGCACACCGGGCACTGGAAGTCGGTCCACACTTCGAGGGTGACCGGAGCATCTGCAGCACCGATCCCGCGGCCAGAGATGAACTGGGCGTCAGGGGTGAAGACCGGAACGTTCGGGGTGAACGTGTCGCTTGCAGTGGGCTTGCCGCTGAATGAGCCTGAGAGGAGGAGCACAACGAAGCCCACACCGAAGACAACAGCGCCGATCCCTAGGGCGTTCTTGATGATGCTCATGGATGAATCATACCCGTGCCGGCTCGGGTTGCTGGTTTATCACCTCTCACCCAATATTGAGACTTAGTCTCAATACTGGTAGGATGCCCCGATGGCACGAGAGTTGCTCCAGGCGCTTGACCAGGCGGGGGTCCGCCTCACTGGACCGCGGCGTGAGCTTGCCGCACTCATCGCACGACGCCAGGGGCACTTCACCGCCGCCGATCTCCTCACCGATGCCGAGCAGCACAGCCTCCGCATTGGGCGGGCCACCGTCTTCCGCCTCCTCGAGATTCTCGCCGACCAGAACCTCGTTGAGCGAGTTGACCTCCCCGACGGTCGACACGCCTACGTCCCGTGCGAACCCTCTCATCACCATCACCTTGTCTGTGTCTCGTGCGGCGCAATCTCAGAGGTTGATGACTGCGGGATTGACGCCGTCACCGATGAGGCCGCGCGACGCTCTGGTTTTGAGATTCAGTCACACCGTCTTGAACTTTTCGGACGCTGCCCCCGCTGCAGGAGCGTGGAGCCGCGTCAGTGAGCCGGCGTCTCGCTGCGACGCTTATCGCTCTACTCCTGACGAGCGCAGCATGTGGTGGCACAAGCGGCTCGGCGTCGGCGTCGGCGTCGACCTCAGGCTATCGCGTGGTGGCAACAACGAGCGTTTTTGCAGACCTTGCGCGTCTCGCACTCGGCGATGCGGTGCAGATAGATTCCATCGTTCCTGCCGGCATTGATGTGCACACATTTGAACCGGCGCCATCTGATGCAGCCAAAATTGCCGCAGCGGATTTGATCCTAATGAACGGGCTGGGCCTTGATGACTGGGTCGGCTCACTGATTGAGGCGGCGCAGCAGAGCGATGCCAACGTCTTGCGCCTTGGTGAAGGGCTCGACGTATCTGATGCGTGGATCTACCTAGCCTCATCAGAGGCGAGCGCCAAGCATGCGTATGATCCACACGTGTGGCTTGATCCGAATGGAGCAGCGCTCTACGTACACCGTATTGCTGACCGAGTAACGCAAGAACGACCCGAGCTTTCTAGTGCGATCAAAGCTTCGTCAACTGAGGGCCTGAAAAGAATCACGGCGCTTGACGCGGAGGTTGGTGCGATCTTTGCCGCAATCCCCGCTACAAATCGCAAGATCGTCACCTTCCATGATGCGTTCGGGTATTACGCTCGCGCATACGACATCACAATCGTTGGCGTTGCTATCGCATCGCCTGGTCAGGACCCCAGTGCCCGAGAGATCGCTGCGCTCATTGACGCGATCCGCGCCTCTGGGGTAACGACAGTCTTTAGTGAAGTGCAGTTTCCCTCCAAGGTGCTCAACAGCATCGCGGCAGAGACAGGCGCAACCGTACTTGCCGATCTCTACTCCGATGCGCTCGGTGCCGCACCGGGAGATACCTACATCGGTGCAATGCGTGCAAACGCAACAGCGATCGCCGCATCAATGCAGCGGTGAGAACATCTAACGATGAGTGAGCACGCCAGCGCGATTGAACTCGTTGACGTCAGCGCTGGGTACGGCGACCGCGCAGCGATCAGCGGCGTCTCACTCACTCTTGCTCCAGGGTCTCTCACTGCCATCTTCGGGCCGAACGGTGGGGGGAAGTCAACGCTATCACGCTGCGGTTGCGGATGCGCTCGCGCGTGTTGATATGGCCGATCTTGCACAGCGACAGATTGGCGAGCTTTCGGGCGGTCAGCGCCGCAGGGTCTTCTTGGCGCGTGCGATCGCCGCCGATCCGGAGATCTATTTGCTTGACGAGCCAGTGACGGGCGTTGATCCGACGACGCAAGAGAAGATCATGAACATCCTTGACGCTGAGGCGGCGCGTGGCCGCACGGTTGTCGCCACTACGCACGATCTCGCCTGCGCTGCACAACGCTTCCACGATGTAGTCGCCCTCGCCGAGCGGGTGATCGCGCACGGCCCTGCACAGCTCGTGCTCGATCAGGGGGTACTTGAGAAGACGTACGGCGGCCACCTTGTTCCACTTGCGGGTGGTGGCGTTGTGCTCCTCGACGATCCGCACCACTCTCACGGCGCGCACGAGGGACACGAATGAATCCGCTTGACATGCTTCTTACGCCGCTCGGCTACGACTTCTTTGTCCGCGCGCTGATTGCAAGTGCGCTCGTCGGTGTCGCCTGCGCAATCGTTGGATCGTTCGTTGTGCTGAAGGGGATGAGCTTCATCGGCGATGCCGTCAGCCACGCCGCATTCCCTGGCATCGTGATTGCATATCTGGTGGGTGCCCCAATCATTCTCGGCGGGGCGATCGCCGCCATTGGCACTGCGCTCGGAATTGGTGCAATCTCACGCCGTTCGGGGCTTCGATCCGATACGATCATCGGCGTTCTCTTTGCCGGTATGTTCGCACTGGGCGTCGCGATCTTCTCCTCAATCCCGAACTACGTAGGTGATCTATTCCACTTCCTCTTCGGCGATGTGCTCGGCATTAGCGTCGGAGATCTCGGGGCACTCACCGCTCTTGTACTCGGACTTCTCCTCGTACTACGCCTCTTATGGAAAGAGTTGCTCTTTAGCACCTTTGATCCGCTCGGTGCTGGCGCTGCAGGGCTCCCGGTTCGACGACTCGATGACCTGCTGCTCATTCTTATCGCTGTGACGATCGTGATTAGCCTGCAAGCAGTGGGAATTGTTCTCGTTGTAGCAATGATCACTACGCCCGCAGCAACGGCGCAGCTTCTTGTGAAGCGATTCACCGCAATGATTCAAGTGGCGGCTCTCATCGGCGTCTCTGCAGCCGTCGTTGGCCTGTACTTGAGCTATTCGCTCGACATCGCGTCAGGCGCTGCAATTGTCATCTTGGAGACCGCGCTCTTCTTGCTCGCACTTGCCTACACCGTGATTCGATCTCGCATGTACGCCGCGCGCGGAGCCTCGCAGAACTAGATCGTTGCTACCGAAGCCCTTCAAAAAGATCGCTCTCGGGGAATCTCGGTGCGGCAGTAAGCCGATGGTCAACGAGTCGATACTGCTCGTGCGCACCAAGGTCGATGTAGTCCTGCTCACTCAGTGCGAGTAGTGGTCCGTCGCTTTTGATCTGGGTAGCATGCGCCTGGATTGCGCGGCGCTTGGCGCTAAGTTGCTTTGTGATGTCAATGCGCGTGGTGATCAGATCATCTGGGCACGCCATGGCGGCACGCCACTGACGCCACTTCTCTAGATCTTCGGGCGTCGCCTCTTTTGGTTCGCTCCACCACGACTCAATGCCGCGCGACTCTAGGAGCGCAAGCACCTTGTCGCGCTGTGAGTCTGGGGTGCGCACTTCGTAGAGTTTCTTCGGTGTCCATGCCGGTCCCGCTTCGGGCCGCCATGTTGGGTCGCCAGCAACCTCCCATGCGCGACGCGCGACACGGGCGGCGGCGATGTGGTCGGGGTGCCCGTAGCCGCCAAAGTCGTCGTAGGTGGCGATCACGTCGGGCTGCACGCGACGAATGATGCGCACGAGGTGCTCGGCCGTGCCGTCAAGATCGTTGGTGCTGTGTTGGTGATAGCAGCGCGGATCT
>RGBZ01000042.1 GCA_009919365.1 bacterium | reverse complement strand
TTCACTTCACCATCCTACGCCTTCCTCGTGGTGCTACGGCTACACTCCTGCAGATGTCCACCAGAGTCGTACCCCGAGTCGCCACCCGCGCCGCTACCACTGACCTCGCGATAGCCGCCGCACTCTGGGGCGGCATGTATGTGGTCTCTGCTGAGACCTTCGCCGCGATCCCGCCGGCAACCCTCAGTCTTCTCCGCTTGACGATCGGAGTCGCGGCCCTTGCAACCTTTGCGCTCCTCCGAGGCGAGTCACTCGGATGGGCAAGTGCGCCGAAGGGTGCCGTGTTGCGCGCTGGCATCGCCGTCGCTGCATCGATCCTCTTGCAGTTCGCTGGCACCTCCCTCACCTCCGCGGTCGAGGGGTCGGTGGTGACCATGGCCACTCCAGTCTTTGTTTTGATCTTTGGTCGGCTCCTAGAAGGGATTCGCGTGCCGCGACAGGCGTGGCTCGGGATTGCCCTTGCAGCCATTGGCGTCGCTGCGCTGGCGGTGCGCAGCAGTGGTGGCGGTGGCCTTGTCGCCGATGCGAGTGCCAGCCGGCTACTTGGCATTGCGATGCTGATCGGTGGCGGCGCAGCGTGGGCACTCTTTTCGAGCCTCGGGCGACCGATCGTTGCCGCGGTCGGCGCACGCAATGCCGTGACGCTGAGCGCGGGCGTAGCGATCCCGATGATGCTCCCATTCGTCGTAGCGGAGCTTGCCGTTGGTGGCATTAACCTCGCCGCAGCCACAACGCCGAGCACGTTGCTCGCCGTGCTCTATCTCGGCGTTGGGGCCACATCGATCGGCTGGAGTTGCTGGTATCGCGGCTATGCGGCGGCACCACCGCGACTCGCGGCAGGTGTGCTCTTCTTGCAGCCGCTCGTTGCCGCAGCACTCGGCGTTGGCCTGCTCAACGAAGCACTTGATGGCGGGCTGGCGCTCGGCGCAATCCTCCTGCTCGGGGGTGTGGCGCTGATCTCATTTGAGCGCGCCAGCAGCACAAAGCAGAGCCGCGTGCGATCGTAGGGGGAATGGACGACCTCCGACGCTATCGCGCCACTCCGCCACCCATCACCGGTGTCGCCGCGATCACGACCGCCGACAACGGCGAAGTCCGCAACCCCGACCCAACCGACCGTGCCGCCTGGCGTGATTGGGTCTCCGCCTCGAAGACGCGCAACTGGCTGCGACGCGATCCACTCCTCGACTGGCTCGAGGTGCACGGTACTAGTAAAGGCTTCGCCAAAGATGTTGGTGCCGACGCGGACCCACCGAGCCCCTACGATCTGCGCGAGCTGCTCTTCGCGCAGGGGAATCGCTTTGAAGAGCGCATCTTCGAGATC
Organism: bacterium; assembly: GCA_009919365.1. Next base: position 5,688 of record RGBZ01000042.1, on the reverse strand, counting down.
CTAGAGCCGAAGGTTGCCTCACATCGAAAGATCTCCGACGGCTGGCAGGCGACGCGCACCTTGGCCGCCGCCGAAGCCACCTTTGCCGCAATGCGCGAAGGGGTCGAGCTGATCGAGCAGGCGGTGGTGCGCAATCCCGAGGATCGCACCTATGGCGCCATTGACCTGTTGGTGCGCAGTGATGCGCTGGAGCGACTGATCCCTGGCGTGATCGACCCGAGTGAGGCAGCGGTCTCCGCACCGGCGCTAACTCCAGATGGTGGTGAGGCTCCGCCGTGGCACTACGTGGTGGTCGATGTGAAGTTCTCAACGCTCGATCTTTCGGTGAGCGGATTCGCTGGCAGTTCGCATCGGCACTATGCCGGCCAAGTGCTCGTCTATACCGCCGCCATCGCGCGCTTGCAGGGCTACTGCCCCGCCGATGCCTTCCTGCTCGGCCGCACCTGGATGAGCAGCAAGGGGCGGGGGAGTGGCGCACTTGAGCGCCTCGCTCGTGTACCTGTGGAGCGCGAGAGCACGCGCGACGACGAGATTCCACTCGCCGTTGAGGTTGGTCGCGCCTTGGAGTGGATCCGCACGATGCGTCGCGACGGTGCAACGTGGGACGCGCTGCCACGCCCAACGCGCCCAGAGCTATACCCGAACATGAACGCCGATCAAGACCAGCCGTGGAGCGAGGCGAAGCGCAAGATCGCCCGCGAGATCGGTGAACTCACCTACTTGCCAGGCGTCGGCCCCGATCTACGTGACGCGGCGATTGCCGCCGGCATCAAGCGCCGCGACGAGCCGGGCCTCTCTCCAGATCTCCTCGGCGTGACGGGTGATGCACGACCGCGACGACTCGCCGCCGTGCTGGCCGCCAACTACGTGCCCGCCACCGCCAACGCCAATGCGAAAGTGCTCCCAGCGCGCATTGAACTGCGTAACGATGAGCACTGGCGTATGCCCGCACGCATCGAGTTCCATGTCGACTTTGAGAACTCGGGAAACCTGAACGACGACTTCACCAAGCTGCCGAGCGTTGGCGGCGTTTCGTGCATCTTTCAGATTGGCTGCCTCGTTTCGGTAGACGGGCGTGAGCCAACCGCCAGCGAGATCACCGCGGCAACCGCCGCTGGAGCCAACGTGGGGGAACGACTCTTCACTCCGCGCACCGAAGATGCCAGGTGGTTCCCCGCCTTCGGGCAGTGGAGCGGTGACCGGCTCAACGCCACATCGGAGCGCGCCGTACTCGACGACTGGGTCGCATTCATGGGTGCCTGGCGCACGTCGCTCAGCCTCACGTGGGAGGCAACGCGCATCGTGCACTGGTCACCCGCAGAGCGGAACCTACTCTTCACCGCCGCCGACTCCGCGGCCGGTCGCCACCCCACCTGGTCGCTCCCCGACGAGATCGGCTGGTTCGATGCCTTCGACGAGCTCGTCTACAAGGTGCCGGTCAGCGTGCGCGGTGCGTACGGCTTCGGCCTGAAAGACATCGCCAAGGCGATGCGCGCCGAGGGGCTCATCGATGTCTCCTGGGGCGACGGCCCCGCCGACGGCATGGGCGCAATGGCCGCGGCATACACCGCCGACGCGCGCGCCGCCGCCGAAGGGAAGCGCCTCGCGGACTACGACTACTTCCGCGCCGGCACCGAGTACAACGCCGCCGATTGCCGCTCGATGTCGCTCGTGCTGGCTTGGCTGCGGGAGCACCGCTAAGCAGTCAATCTCACGCCGCATAAAGAACGGGACGCCACCTCTTTCGAGGTGACGTCCCGTTGCACTCCGCGAGTGCGAAAGTGTGTTACACGGCGGGTGGGATCAGGACCTCGTAGATCTCTGAGCTTGGCCCCGCGTTGAACTCATTCCAGAAGAGCCATCCAAGGCTCAGAGTCGTTCCATCTCCGCCCACTCCTGTTCCCGCGCCACCCTCCGCCGAGAACGAAGGGAGCCAGCTGTTTATGGAACCCGACGTTCCATTGGTGCTTATGGACAGATCTGAAACGTACTGGCCCGGTGAACCCAAGGCGACCTGATCAAGATCAACGTAGAGCCAATCGCCCCCGGAAGAGTCTGAGTCCCAGCCGCCGCCGTTATAGCTCGTGACCTTGAACTTCGGGCCATCTTGAACATCCCAGAGCCAATCCTGGTTGATATCAAACCAAACAACTGATGTGACCGGATTCACATAGGTAGAGCACTCTCCATAATCCACGAAGTCATACAGCTGCCCAGCTACCTGTTCGTTCCAGTTCAGGTTGTCAACGTAGAAGCATCCAAGGGTTCCGTCGGCGTAGCCGGTATTCACCAGACCCCTGTCCGCAAGAATGATCGTCTGATCTGCAACGCCATTGTTGTCAGTATCAAGTTCAATATCCCACTCGTTCAGTGCAGGGTTAGACATTAGATCCCAGCTGGTAATCAGCATCTCAAACTTACCGGTGCCCGGCTGCCAAGCAAGGGGGATGTCTTTCGCATTTACCCCGATGTCCTTGATATCGGCCCCGTTACCGATGCGCTCTCGACCATCACGTGCCAACCAGACGTATGGGTAGACGCTTCTAGTCACGGCCGTGCCATCGGTTTGGTACGCGTCCTGCACCCCAGTAGTTACGGTGTATGTCCCCACATATGGACTTGCATTACCTTCAGCACCGAAGGTGAACCTCTCAACATGCTGGAACATGGCGAAGACCGGCAGCCGGAGCGACGGCTTGCCGCTGGAGGTGCCAGTAATGATGGCATTGAGCACGCTCTCTCCGGAGGTCGAGAAACTCTTTTGAGCCGCCGCGGTGGCGACCAGCTTGACCGTGAGGGTCTTCGACTTTCCAGCCCCCAAGCTGATGGCTGTGGTGCTCTTCACCAGCGCCGATCCGTTATAGATCTTCACCGTGACGCCGCTCGGAATCGTGAACCCGGCGGCAGCCGCCGCGGCAAACTTATAGCTCGCCGTGGTGGTGCCGTTGTTCTTGACGATAAAGGTTTGGCTCTTCGTGAGGGTCGCGGCCGCATCGCCGTAGACCATGCCGAAGCTCATCGTGGCGTTTGGCCCTGCGTCAATGGTGACCTTCGCCTTGACGGCGTTGAGGGCATTCACTCGACCGGCACCAACGGAGCGGAGCAAGATGTTGCTGCCGACCGACTTCGCGGTATTGATGAGCGCTGACTTGATCAACGCTGGGGTCCACTTCGGATTAGCCTGCTTGACCAGCGCCGCCACACCGGCAACCACTGGGGTCGCCATTGAGGTGCCGCTAAACCAGGCGACGCCACCGCCGCTCCCCGAAGCCGCCGACACGATGTCGACGCCAGGGGCCGCAACCTCAGGCTTCAGCGCAAGGTCACCCCAGCGCGGCCCACCCGAGGAGAAGTCTGCGACGGTGTGATAGTTCGGGTTGCTGACCACGTCACCGGGCGACGTGGTGATGTCCACTTCCCGTGGAACGATCCCTGCATCCCCGAAATCGGTGATGGCACCGTCAATCTGGTACTCATCCGCGCCATTGATCATGAGCACTGGAATATCCCCAGTGGGTGTTTCTGGCCCTTGGAATGGCGGATAGCTGCTGGTGTCACCGCCGTCAATGATTTCTTGCTTCTGGAGAATCACGACGGCTACGGCGCCCTTTGCCTTCATTGCAGCAACCTTCTCCTTGAAGGTGCACACCCCGCGCCGAATGAATGCGATCTTCCCTGTTAAGTTCTCTCCTGAGGTATCCCAATCAGGGGTATAGGTGGCCCCGTCATCGCCCGTGGCTGGGCATCCAAGTGCAAACTTTGAAGCGTCACCATTTTTTGCGACCTTGTGCAGGTATCCACTTACTGGTGTCGAGAGATCATAGAGATTGGTGTTAAGGAAGACCACGTGTGGCCCTCCAGTCACGCCGTTCTTCGTCAGAGTCCATGAATACTGTGCATTCGAGATGATTGCCCCTGGGTACGACGCCCGGTCATCAAGCGCCGCAACCGAGATCGCACCATCCTCGGTAGAAGGTGAGCCGACGAGGAATGGCTTATCACCCTCGTTTCCCGCGGCGATGACTACGGTGACGCCCGCCTTCTCGGCGGCGTTGATCGCGGCCTGCTCAGCCCCACCCTTGATGCCGTACGGCGAGCCAAGGGAGAGGTTGATCACGTTCGCCCCAAGGGCGACCGCCTTCTCAATGCCGTCCGCGGCGAGCTCGGTGGCGCCATCGCAACCGAAGACGCGCACTGCGATCAGCGTGGCGAGTGGGGCCATCCCTGGCGCGAGTTTGAAGGTTGATGTGTCGAGCGTGCTCGTGTAGCGCTCAGAAGTCGAGATGCCATAGGTGATGCCATTGGACTTAATGCCAAAACCAGCGATGGTGCCTGCGACGTGCGTGCCGTGGCCGCCGCCCTGGGCGATCGTGCAGTCCTTCGGATCACTGTCAGGCTGTGGAAGCTCAGCGATGCCGCCCTCGCCTGGCGCGTATGCATCGCCGACGAGGTCATAGCCAGCGACTACCTTTGCGGTTGGAAAGGTCACGTCGCCGTCACGAACAAAGTCGTCGTGCGTGTAATCGATACCAGTATCGATCACCGCAACTTTTACTCCGAACCCGGTGCCAGCCTTTGAGGTTGCAGTCTGTGCCCAAACGTTCTTTGCCTGCACCTCGGTGGCCGCACCAGCGTTAGACGGCATTACGCCGCCACGACCGCTCACGGCGCCACCGGCGACGGTCATGCGCTTGTAGCGGGTGACCAGCTGCACATCGGCCACGTGCGGGTTAGCCCGTAGGGTTTCGAGTTGCGTTGCTGGAATCTGGATGCGAAGGCCATTGATGAGGTAGCGGTACTCAGCGTTCACCGTGCCGCCAAGAGCGGTGATCGCAGCGCGGGCGCTGATGCGCTCGCGAATCTGGGCGCCCTGCAACGCAAATGGTTGCGCAGCGCCGCCAGCGGAGCGAGGAGAACCGATCCCTGGAGTCCGAAGGGTGACGACGAGATGCAGCATGCCGTTCTTATCAGCGCCGCGGAGGAGCACCTTGCTTTCAATTGGGCGCAAACCGGTTGACAGGACCTTGTGTCGGTTCGCAGCTGCCGCGCTCGGCGCGAGCAGGGCTGCGGCCAGCATCGCGATCAAAGCGATCGTGCGGCGGGTTCCTCGTGGGGTTGTCGTCGTTGAGTGGCGGCTCATGGCGGGCACCTCCCTGTAGGGGGAAGGCACTCCTCTACTGAGGGTTGGGCGGCCCCTTAGCGGCGACGATAGCGCCTGGCGACCACCGAGTACAGAGGGAGTTTCAGCAATAGGCTTGAGATTGGGCGTGCCTCACGGCCGTTCGACCCCTCCACAGCGAGAAGTCGGTCGGCGGCATCGCCCTCCACGTGGCGGGGGTCGCAGTAGGCCACATCGATCTCCACTTCACCAGGGACTGGAGCCCCGACCTCTGGCTCAAAGCTTTTCGGCATCGACTCGTCGAAGTAGTCGGCTCGGAACTCCTCCTCCATCTGCCAACGTGGGCTGCGAAAGAGCACGGCGCGCCAGGCCTCGGCTACCGCCGGGGTGACGGTGCCGTCTTTCGGCTGGGGGTTAGGTGAAAGATCTTGGCCGCGCGACCAGCGCGCCGCCTGATGCAGCAGGGTGTACTCGTCAAGTTCGAGATAGGCGGCGAGGTCGTCGGCCGGCGAGGCGTCGCCGAAGATCGCGTGAATCCCTGGCGCAAACGCCTCCTTCATGTCGAGGTC
>RGBZ01000041.1 GCA_009919365.1 bacterium | reverse complement strand
CCGAAGCTCGTCCTCACCCTTTCGACAACTGGTGGATCAGGCACGGGAGCGGTCTCCTACAGCGTTGAGAGCGGCACCTGTACGATCATCGTTGCCGACGGTGTCACCACGCTGCGTGTCGATAACCGTGGTCCGCTCGGCGCCTGTGTGGTGCGAGGCGACAAGGCGTCAGACAGCAACTACCTCGCCGCCTCTGATACCTCGTCGGTGGACATCAGCCGCGCACCGCAGGCTGTCTTCACCGTGGACACCAGTGATGCCGATGAGATCGTGACCTATGCGCCAGCCGGCGCCACGACGGTCACGCTCAGCACATCGGGTGGAACCGAAGGCGCCATCAGCTATGCGATTGTTGACAACGAGGCCAATTGCTCACTGAGCGGAACGACCGTGACCGTTGTGAACCGTGGTGACGGTGAGTGCGTCATCCGCGCAACGCGAGCGGAGACTGACGACTACCAGGTGGCCACGTCGACGGTATCGCTCACCATCAATCGAGCGAGCCAGGCAGTCTTTGCCGCCCGCGCGAATGGAAGCGCCGCCGGTGCAACCGTTACCTACACCGCCGCAGGCACCACAGTTGCCCTCGACACGACCGGTGGCTCTGATGGCGAGATCAGCTACAGCATCGTAGACAGCGAGACCAACTGCACCATCAGTGGATCGACGCTGACAGTCGTAAACCGTGGCGATGGGGCCTGTGTCGTAACTGCACGACGTGCTCAGACCAGCAACTACCTGGCCACATCGGCAACGGTCACAGTCACGATCGACAAGGCAGTCCAGACCGGATTCACGGCGCAGATCAATGGATCCAGCGCTGGCGCGACGGTCGCATATACCTCCCCAACGTTGGCAACCGCAACCCTGAGCACCACTAACGAGGTTGGCGGCGGAACCGTGAACTTCGCCGAAGATGACGTCGACTGCGTCGTCGGGACCGGCTCCGTCACGATCTCGCAGGTTGGCGATGGGGCCTGCCTCTTGACGGCAACCTCAGCTGCCTCGGAAAACTACCTTGAGGCCACGGACACCGTTCTCCTGACGATCATCAAGGGCTCACAGACCATCTCCTTCGCCGATCTTGCTGGCAAGACCTACGGCGATGCGCCATTCCTGCTCACCGCAACCTCGGAGTCCGGAGGCGCGTTCACCTTCAACACCACCAACGGGGACGTCTGCACCATTAACGGCGCGACGAACACCCTCACGATCGTCGGCGTCGGCACCTGTGCCGTCACTGCCGACCAGAGCGGCAATGCAAACTACTTCGCCGCCCCGCGCGTGACGAAGAGCTTCGCCGTGGTCAAGTCGGCGCAGATCATCACCTGGGATACGATCGACCCAGCCACGTACGGTCAGCTTCCATTCCTGCTCCAGGCGTCGGCAACCTCGGGTGGCGCCATGACCTACACCTCAACGACCCCACTGATCTGCACCGTCTCAACCGCCACCCTAACGATCGTCAAGCCAGGTTCCTGCACCGTCACGGCTGACCAGGCCGGCACTGACAACTTCCTTGCTGCAACGCGCTACACGCAGACCTTCACGATCGCCAAGGCTTCCCAGACGATCGACTTCGGACTCTTGAGCAACCAGACGCTCGGAACCCTTCCATTCGACGTGAGCGCAACCGCATCGTCAGGTTTGACTGTTAGCTTCTCAAGCCTGACCACCTCGATCTGCACCGTCGAAGGTTCAACCGTCACGATCGTGGCCGGTGGTACCTGCACGATTCGCCCAGCCCAGGGCGGCAACGACTTCTATCTCGCAGCCAGCAACAACGATCGTTCGTTCTCAGTCAACAAGGGCAGCCAGGTACTCTCCTTCGCAAGCGTTCCAGCTAAGACCTTCGGCGACGCAGCCTTTACCGTGACGGCCACCTCAACGGCAGGCCTCACGCCGACATACACCGGCACCACCCCAACCATCTGCAGCATTACCGTCACAGGAACGGTCACAATCAATCGCGCCGGTGCGTGCACCGTGTCGGCGAACCAGGCGGGTAACGGCAACTACAACGCCGCGAGCACCGTCTCGCTCACGATCACTATCGCCAAGGCCGTCCAGACGATTACCTTCAATCCGCTCAGCAACAAGACACTTGGGGACGCCGACGTAACCCTGAGCGCAACTTCAACGTCAGGCCTCGCGGTCACCTTCACCTCGAAGACCACCGGGGTGTGTACGGTGGTCGGGTCCACGCTCACCATCCTCACCGCGGGAACCTGCACCATCACCGCAAGCCAGTCAGGCAACCTGAACAACAACAACGCCGTACCAGTCGATCGCAGCTTCACGATTACCGCAGCAGCACAAACGATCGACTTCACGCAGCCGCTCGACACCACCTTCGATACCGCAACAGTCACCCTCGTGGCGACAGCGTCGTCAGGCCTCTTGGTAACGCTTGAGTCCACAACGCCGCTCGTCTGCTCGGTCAGCGGTGACGTAGCAATGTTCGTCGACGCCGGCACCTGCACCATCCGCGCATCTCAGGCTGGCTCGAGCGACTACGCCGCTGCCACCAACGTGACCCGCTCGTTCGCAATCACCGCGGGCATCCAAGTGATCGAATTCAACGCACTAGGCGACGTGACGTTCGGCGCTGCCGCATTCGACGCCGATGCGTTCACCAGCTCAGGGCGACCAGTCACCTTCACCTCGAGCACGAGTGGAGTCTGCACAGTTACCTCCAGCGGTACGATCACGATCGTCGGGGCAGGCACGTGCACCATTACCGCGAACGCCGCCTCGGGCGGTGGATTCTCGGCCGCCGACGCCGTCGCTCAGAGCTTCACGGTTGCCAAGTCGAGCCAAGCCACCGTGACCCTCTCAGCCTCGCCAACTGCCATTGCCCTCAGTGGTGGCACAGGATCGACAACCTTGACCGGAGCGGGTGGAACCGGTGGTGGTTCGCTCACCTACTCGGTGGTAAGCGCCGGCACGACCTCATGCTCAATCTCCGGTGCAACCCTCACGGCAACCGCGGTTGGGACGTGTACGGTCAAGGTCACCCGCGCCAGCTCCGCGAACTACCTTGAGGCGAGCAGCGCAAACCTTGGGATCGTGGTGCAGGCGGTCCCACTTGCGACTGCACAGCCGGCTATCACGGGCACCAAGGTCGCAAACGGCAACCTGAACGTGACGGTCGGAAGCTGGAGCGGCACGCCAACCCCAAGCACGTCGATCCAGTGGTTCTCGTGTACTTCTGCAGACACCTCGTCAACCATCCAGACTGGTGCGTCGATCTCAGGCTGCACCCTGATCTCTGGTCAGACCGCAGCCACCTACAGGCAGCCGGCCAGCCTCCCAGCCAACACCTGGTACCGAGCGCGCATCACGGCCACCAACACGATTGCAGGAGTGGTGCGAACCGCCTACGCCTGGTCGCAGACGAAGTAAGACACCGGTTGCTGCTCGGATAGCTGTCGACGCCCGACTGTGCGACGGAGAGCTCTCACCCCGGTGTCGCGCAGGAACGCGCTGGTTGTACAACGTCTCTTTGTTGCCCTCATTGTGGTGTTTCTCACCGCAACGATCCTGCAGCCAATTGTGACAACATCGGTGGCAGCACCTTCTGCAAATCCGAGCGAGAAGCCCAGCGCCTCACCAAAGGTGCCATTCCGCTTCCCATAGGCGAAAGCTCGCCGGGCTGCGATAGAGTGGTGGAATGACAGCACCACGGCGGCTCTGGATCGACACCGATACCGCCTCTGATGATGTTGTGGCCATCGTTATGGCGCTGCGTCACCCAAACACTCAAGTGGTTGGCATGTCAATCGTTATCGGCAACGTTCCGGTTGAACTCGGCGTGCAGAATGCGCTCTATACCGCCGAGCTGTGCGGCGTAGTGGTCCCAGTACATGCCGGGGCAGAGGCGCCGCTGGTACGCCCATTTGCGACCGCCCAACATGTGCATGGTGCGGACGGCATGGGCGACATCGGTCTGCCGCTGAGCGGCCGTACGCCGGATAGCAGAGACGGCGTGTACGCAATGATCGAAGCGTTCCGAAAAGAGCCGGGCCAATTGGAACTTGTGGCACTCGGCCCGCTAACGAATCTTGCCCTCGCCATTCGAATCGAACCCCAATTCGCTCGTTGGGTGAAACGCTGCGTTCTCATGGGCGGCACGGGCGTTCTCCCTGGCAACATCACCCCGCTTGCCGAATTCAATTGGTGGGTTGACCCCGAAGCGGTGCATATCGTGCTGGAGTCCGGCATGGAGGTGGAGATGGTCGGTTGGGATGTCTCTGTGGCCGACGCGGTGATTGAGGATGACTTGGCCGCAGAGCTGCGAGGGCTTGGACCGCTCGGTGCGTACAGCATCGATATCCAACGAATCTTGCGAAAGTTCTGCGAAGAGTCGTCAAAGCTGAAAGGTTTTGACTGGCCAGATCCAATCGCGATGGCGGTGGCACTAGAGCCCAACATTGCGACCAGCGAAGCACACCTGCGGGTAGAGGTGTCACTCGGACTCGGGCATGAGCGCGGCCAAACGATCGTTGATCATCTAGGTAATACGAAGCGTACGCCGAATTGCCGCGTGGTGTATCGCGTAGATCGGGATCGATTCATCGAAATGATACGAGCGGCGTTCCGCGCGTAACCGTTCGCACTACGACGCTTCGGAAGCGAGTAGCCCCATCTGAATCTCGTCCCAGCGACGTCCATCTCGTGTGATCGCGTCGCGCATCCGTCCCTCGACCGTAAATCCGGCCTTGAGGTAACAGCGCAGGGCAGGTTCGTTAAAAGCGAAGAGGGTAAGGCTGATGCGATGTAGACCAAGCGCTGAAAAGGCGAAGCGGGTGACAAGTTGTGTCGCCTCGCTGCCGAGACCGCGTCCGCGAGCATCGGGCTCGCCGATCATCAGATGAAAGGTCGCGGTACCGTTCTCGATGTCAAGATTTGCAAGCGTGCAACTGCCGATGAGCTGTTCAGCCTGATCAACGCGTTCATACAAGGCGAAGGCGAGCATCTGAGCGGTGGTGAAGCGCTCGCGGACCAAGCGATCAACCTCTTCGCCGGTCAGGGGTGCGTTTCGGTGTCGCGCAAGGCGGACCAGCTCCGGGTCGGCGTACCAGCGCTTGAGGGCGGGAAGCGTCTCAGACGAGTGCGGGCGTAGGGTTACCCGCTCGCCCACGAGTACCGCCTCGTGTCCGCCGATAGATCCCTGAGGCTGCTCTCCGACCACGCCGTCACGGTATACGATCCTCCAGATGCTTAGTTGGACGCAATTGGCGCGCAAGATTGAGGGGGCCTCCCGGACCTCAGAGAAGGCTCGACTCTTTACGGATGCCCTTCGCGGCGCCGACGAGGTTGACCTTGAGGTGATCTGCCGCCTCCTCGGTAGCCGCGGTGCCGCCCAAGCGGGGGCAATCTCATGGCCAACCCTTGCGAAGGCGGTAGAGGAGGTCGCGGGGGCACCAGCCGGCTCCCTTGCCAAGATCCTCGATGAGACGGGTGATATCGGTGCCGCCGTTGAGGAGCTGCTCGAGAGTGAGCGGCCGATCGCCGGCGAGGCTGCCGCAAGCGAGGAGCGCCACGCCCAGGTGCGGAGTAGCGCCATCGCCAGCGCCACAGGGGTAGCGCCAGTCGCAGGGGCGGGCTCCGCCCCAACGCTCAGATCCCTCCCTGAAGCCTTCGCCGCCATTCGTGGCGCGAGCGGGCAGCGGCGCCACGACCTGCTGATGCAGCTCTTCTATGGAACCTCACCGATCGCCGCGAAGTACATCGTGCGCATGCTCTCCGGCGACGTACAGATTGGCCTCCGCGACGGGCTACTAGAGGGTGCGATCGCCTCAGCATTCGGTGCTGAGTTGAGCGCTGTGCGATGGGCGATCACCCTTGAGGGGGATGCCGGTCGGGTTGCACTTCTCGCCAAGCGCGGAGCCCTAGGTGAAGCGCGCCTCCGCTACTTCCACCCGATCCCCGCGATGCTCGCCGCACCCGCCGCGAGTGCCGCCGACGCAATGGAGCGTCTGAGCGAAATCACCGCGGGAGCCATTGCGGTTGAAGACAAGTACGACGGGATCCGCGCGCAGCTGCACGTAGCGGACGGCCAGGTCGCACTCTACGGCCGGGACACAAACGACATCACTGTTGCCTTCCCCGAGATTGCCGCCGCCGCAACGCAGCTGGCCGATTCGCTCATCCTCGACGGCGAGATCGTCGCCTTTGAGGAGGGGCACCCACTCCCGGTAAGCGCGGTGCAGTCACGGCTGAGCGGCGCAGAGACAACCCTGCACGAACGCGAACGAACAGCTGTGCAGTTCGTTGCCTTTGACCTGATCGCTCTTGGAGCCGAACTCCTCATCGGCGCGCCGCTCCACAAGCGGCACGCCACGCTCGCTTCGCTCAAGATCGTCGAAGGGAGTGGCGGTGTCATTGACGTAGCACCGCAGCGCGTCGTCCAAGACATCGAAGAGATTGAGGCGGAGTTCATCGCCGCACGCATGCGCGGCTCCGAAGGGGTCGTACTGAAGTCAACTACTGCCGCGTACGCCCCGGGCCGACGCGGATCGGCGTGGCTCAAGCTGAAGCACCCAATCGATAGTGTTGACTGCGTGGTGGTCGGTGTGGAGTACGGCGTCGGACGGCGGCGAACGCTCCTATCTGAGTTGACCTTCGCCGTACGCGACGATCTCTCTGGTCGACTCACAACGCTTGGCCGTGCCTCGGCACAGTTGGGGGAGCGCGAGATGAGCGAGATGGGGCGCTGGTTTGAGGCGCACACCGTTGCCCAGCTTGGCAACTATCGCAGCGTCGAGCCGCGCATCGTCGTAGAGGTCTCGTTTGACGAGCTGCGCCGCAGCGCGCGTAGCGGTTCAGGCTATAGCGTGCGTGGCGCACGAATCGTGCGCTTCCGCACCGACCTGGGCCCTGATCAGGTAGCGTCGCTCTCAGCGATTGAGGCGCGCTGCCGCGCCTCCGCCGGAGTGGCAGGGGAGACTGAATGAGCGATCTTGAGAAGGTCACCGAACTTCGCAAACTGATGCCCTCGACTGAGGCGAGCATCTACCTCAATGCGGGAAGCTACGGTCCAGTGCCAGCTGAGGTCGAAGCCGCGATTCACGAGGTACAGAATCAGGAGCTCCAAACTGGGCGTG
>RGBZ01000005.1 GCA_009919365.1 bacterium | reverse complement strand
CCTTGCGGACACTGGCTCCTGAAGCCAGCGCGTCTGCCAATTCCGCCACCTCGACCCGTTCGAACCCCCCCAATCGCTTAGGGGGTCGCGAGGCGGAAGGATAGCACAGCCCGCAGGTAGCTCTCAGGCTCGTCAACGAGCATTGGGGCCACCTGGGTGACACGGCTTGAGGTCAAGAGTTCGACCGCGCGGAAGCGGATCGGCAAGATGTAGTTCGTCTCGGCGAGCCATTTCTGTAGCGCCGCAAGGGCCGCTGTGCGGGTCACTCGATCACCTGGCTGGCGAGCGCGGTTGAGCAGTTGATCAAGGTCTTTGAGCTGGATTCCTGCAACGTTGCCACCGGTCAGGACCGCCCCTGACCCCAGGAGCGGGTACAGGTCAACATCAATCCCAACATCAACGTTGAGAACGGCAAGTTGGAACGACCCCGACGCTAAGCGGCTCGTGAGATCGATGGGAGAGAGCTCCGTCACGCGGGTTGGGATGCCGAATGCTGTCCATGCGGCCGCCGCCTGCTCTGCGACTGCAGCATCCACGGGATGAGCCAACGCTGGGAGCGTCAAGATCTCGAGGCTTGCCGCTCCGCCTCCTGGAAGTGACCATCCGGTCTCCCCCTTCTTCCATTTGACCGCCTTGAACAGGCTTGTCGCATAGTCAACGCCCGTCGCTGGGTCAGGGAGGGGGCTCCAGCCCCACGAAAGCGGCGACACGGGCGTCCGCGCAGCCGAGCCGCCAAACACGGTGGTAATGGCAACTGGGTCAAGGAGCGCCACGAGGCCAGCTCGTAATCGAGGATCACGAAGCACGCTTCCAGGTCGCAAATTTGTGGCGATACCCGAGAAGACAGTCGATCCAAGTTCAATCGTGTCCCCCCGGGCCGCCGCGCCTTGCCGCGCATCGGCAATGTCTAGGCCAACAAGTTGATCAAGGGAACTGTTGCTCCACCCGCGTAGTGCGGATGCTGCATCGGGGAAGAAGTAGAGGGCAATCTTCTCAACTGAGGTTCCCGCACGCGTAAGTGCGGACCGGTCGTTGGGCAGCAGGTCGCTTCGTCGAACCAGACCAGCGCCCCCAGAGGAGATGCTCGTGATCTGAAATGGGCCCGTCCCTTGCGGAATCTTCGCCGCTTTGGAATCAGGGATTTGCGCAGCATTCAGACCAACAAACTGCGTGGCGGAGAGGAGCGGTAGCGAACCGAGCATGGTTGGAAGGTTTGCCAACGCACGGGAGGCGCTCAACCGAACGGTCCCAGCGTCATCTCCCTCTTCCGCGGTGATCGACTGCCAATAGCCGCCCGCAATGCCAAGTTCCGATGCGATCGAGATCGTCGTCAGCACATCGGCTGCAGTGACCGTAGAGCCGTCTTGCCAGCGCGCGGATGGGTCTAGCCTGATCGTCCACGAGAGTCCGTCAGCGGCGACCGCCCAATCCGTTGCGATGTCGGGCTCGGGCCATCCAGTTCGATCCAGACGGGTCAAGCCTCGAAAGGTAAGGGCGACAACGGCCCGATCGGCAGCCGTTTCAGCGAACAGCGGGATTGGACGTGAGGGCACCCCGACGACGCCAAAGGTGAGCACGCCCTCGCCCGCTGGGAGCTCTCCGCCCGGGACCGCCGCCCCGGGGACCTGGGTGCCCACAAGGCCGATTTGACTGGCCCCTGCAAAAAGTGCGGCGGCGGCGAAGATTGCCGCGACAATCTTGCGGGTGAACCCCTGTTGCGTGCTCTGTTGCTTGCGCACCAGGGCGATCCGACTTAGTTCGTCTGGAGGTAGCCGAGCACCGAGAAGCCGACGAACAGGATAATCAATGCAATCGTAAAGCGGAGTAGCTGGCGCTCAACGCCGCGGCGCGAACGATAAACGCTGGAGTCCCCACCGAATGCCGAACTGAGGCCTACCCCACGAGATTGCATCAGGATTGCGATGACCAAAAAGATGCTGACGACGATCTGTCCGAGGGCAAGTACTGGATTCATGAATCCTCCTAATCGCTCTTTGACTGGTGGAGTGATCCTACCACTCGACCCAGGAATGGTCGCGTGCGAGCTACGGTCGCAAAAGTGACTCCCCCGTCATTGCGGGGTCTGGGCGCAGGCCCATCAGGGCGCAGACGGTCGGCGCGATATCACGCAGATCCCCCTCCGCCAGCGCCGGTCCTGAGCCCTCCCCGTATGCGGCGAGCAGCGGTACGCGCCCCAGGGTGTGGCTCGTAAGGGGGGCTCCATCAGCGGTGCACATCTGCTCTGCATTGCCGTGGTCCGCCGTAATCAGCAGGGTGGTGCCGGTGGCGGCTGCGGCAGTAGCAATCGCGCCAATCGCGAGGTCGGTGGCTTCACAGGCTCGAACCGTGGCCGCAAGGTCGCCCGTATGCCCGACCATATCGGGATTGGCGATGTTGGCAACGATAAACGACTCGTGGCCGTTGTTCAGTGCCTCAACAACCACAGCCGCGATCTTCTCCGCCTGCATCGCCGGAGCCAAATCGTAGGTGGCAACATGATCGCTCGGCATAAGCACGCGCCGCTCACCAGGGAACGCCTCTTCGATTCCACCGTTCAAGAAGTAGGTCACGTGTGCGTACTTCTCTGTCTCGGCGATGTGGAGCTGCTGCAGGCCAGCGGCTGCAATGATCCCCGCGAGCGATGGCGCAACAGCCGCCCCAAAGATCGGCTGCACTAGCGAGAGCGCCTCTCCCTCACCATAGGAGGTCATCCCCCAGCAGCGCACGGGCAGCAGGGTGGGGCGATCCAGTTCGCGGAGTTCCGGTGCCGCTAGTGCACAAACGAGCTGGCGAGCCCGATCCGCACGGAAGTTTGCATGTATGACCACGTCGGTTCGCTGAAATCGCTCGGCCAATCCATTGCGTAGCGCCACTTGGGTCGGAACGACAAATTCATCGCTTTCACCTCGGGTATATGCCTCTTCGAGGGCAACCCGTGCACTGCTGACGGGTCGGTCACCGCTCATGACGATTGCCTCGAGTGCGGCGTTGGTTCGCTCCCATCTAGCATCTCGATCCATTCCGTAGTAGCGCCCACCAATGGTTGCAATCTCCGCAGATGGCGCCACTTCGATCATTCGCTGCTCAAAGGATGAGAGCGCCGCTGCAGCTGACCGAGGCGGTGTATCGCGACCATCAAGCAGAAGGTGCACGAGGATGCGCGGGACACCAGCCTCTTGGGCGGCTCGTAGAACCTCGATCGCATGACGGTCGTTAGCGTGCACGCCACCGTCACCTAGCAGCGTAATCAGATGGAGGCCGCTCTCCCCGGCAGCCGCGAGGGCGCTGCGAAGACCGCTCATTTGACCAAACGAGCCATCTGCAATCGCAGCATCGATGCGTGGAAGGTCTTGTGGCACGCGCTGCCCACTCCCAATGTTTAGGTGGCCAACCTCACTGTTTCCCATCTGGCCAGCTGGCAGGCCGACGGCCTCTCCGCTAGCGCCAAGCGTTGTGTATGGATGCTGAGCGCAGAGTTGACGCCAATTCGGCATGGCGGCGGCAGCAATCGCATCGCATGGACCTCCGCTACTCACGCCAAACCCATCAATGATCACTAAGGCGAGCCTGCGTGTCGGGCTCAGCATTACTGAACGTCCGAGACGGCCAGCGCGGCACGCACGATGGCAACGAAGTGATCGGCGTGCAGGGAGGCCCCACCGACGAGGAGCCCATCGATGCTGGTGCGCGCAGACGGCGTGCCGAACCATGTTGCGGCCGAAGGGGCATCAACGGAGCCACCATATAGCACTGGGAGCTCTTCTCGATGCAGCGCGCGGCGCAGTCCAGTTGCGATCGCGTCCGCTACCTCAGCCGAGGCGGGAGTGCCCGTACCAATGGCCCAGACAGGCTCATAGGCAATCACTAGACCCGCGGCGTAGAGATCCACCACGCTACAGCCGGCGCGTTCGGCCGCTGCGAACGATGCCGCACATTGGGCATGGACGTATTCGACACGCGCTGAGGTCTCCGCCTTCGGAAGATCATCACCAAGGCAGAGGACTGGTGCCAACCCCGCCGCCACAACTCGGGCGAGCTTTGTGCCGACCACCTCATCACTCTCCCCGTAGCCGCGGCGTCGTTCCGAGTGGCCCACGATGACGGCAGGGACGATACCGGCCAAGTGATCAGCGGGGATCTCACCCGTGAACGCTCCCGCGCTATGACGTGAAGCGTCTTGAGCCGCAACTTCGATTCCAGCCTGGGGATACTCCCGCTGGAGAAGTGAGGCGACAGGTACGAGACCGAGCGCACTCGGTGCAAGGAGGATGCGAGGGCGTGACAAAGGCTCAGTCCCCTGGAGTGCGCCCCCTGCCGCTTCGGCTATCGCCCGGGCCAGAGCAACCTCTTCGCTCGGCGGAAGGTTCGCCTTCCAGTTCGCAATGATCGTGATCGGACGACTGCTCATGCGTGAATCATTGCAGAGGTTGCCCTGCTGAGTGATCTCCCGCCTGCGCCACGCTGACACGACGCTCAATCTCGGCCAGTGCCCGCTGCACCGTGGAGCGGGCCAGATCAAGCTCCGCGGCCAGTGCACCGAGGGTGGCGTCTGGTGCTCCCATACGTACACGGGCGACCCGTTCGTGCACTCCACCTGTCTGCAGGAGATCCTCCTGCAGCGCCGCCTTGCAGGATCGCGCTTGACGCATCCCAGCAT
Source organism: bacterium (assembly GCA_009919365.1). The sequence goes on along the minus strand of RGBZ01000005.1, from coordinate 14,311 downwards.
GCACTGCACGGGTGAGGTTTGCAGTTTCGGCATTGACACTGCGATTCAGGTTCCCGCGAACCTCGCGGCCGACGCCACGGGCCTCCAACTCAGCGACGGCAGCCGTTGCCCCCAGTCGCCGTAACAGGTCAATCAGTGCGTCGCGACCCTTCCAAACCAACAGGCCCTTCCCCCGCCGTTCGCGCCGGTGTCCGCCGAGCCGGTCTCGCTCAGCCAGCCGGGCGAGATGCGCTGCCTCTTCAGATGAGACATTGATCTCGAGGTGCACACTCCCGGAGGCGAGAGATAGCGATCCTCGGGCAAGGAGTCGACCTCGTAAAAATGCCATGCGGCAATGCTGCGCCGAGCGGGCAGTAGCCAGCTCAGCGGCGCAACCCTCTGCTTGACTTCTCGGCGCACCCTCCCAAACTCTAGCCGCACCGCGCTGAGACAGCTCCGTGCTCAGTTCATGCACCGCGCGCGCCAAAGCGACGTCGACACGACGACCAGAATCGGCAAGTGCGGCGAGCTCGGCCTCGATGCAGCAGGTGCGTGCCGGTCGGATTGCCGCTAGCTCGTGACGAATTGCGGCAACGAGGTCCGCCTCCCCCCGACTCATCGTGGGCGTCGGGGCTCGCGCACTGGGAGGCGTAGGAGTGCGCGAGAGAGGAGGCTCGGCTCATGGAGATGTGGAGTTCGTCTGGACGCAACATCGCGAACGAAGAGTGGCGGGCGCTTGCGACCCTCAGCATCCGTGGAGTGGTGCAGCGTCGGTGCAATCGGCACGCCCCCGACCGCCCCTACTCGTCGCGAGTTCACTGAGGTGGCGAGGATACCGTCGATGAGACCCGACGCGCCATGCGCTTCAAGCGCTGCGAGGTGGGCATCAAGATCCATCCCTTCTGTCTCACCCTCCTGCTCGTCAACGTTCGCCACCCAAACGAGCGGTGCACGTCGCGACGTTAAGGCAGCGAAGATTTCCGGGACAAGCAGATGCGGGATGACGCTGGTGTAGAGCGAGCCTGGCCCAAGGACGATCAAGTCAGCCTGCTGAATCGCCGAGATCGCGGACGGGGTGGCCCGCGCCCCCTCAGGTGCAATGCGGATGCGCTCGATGCCGCGTGTGCGCGCAAGCTGAGCCTGGCCGTGGACCGTTGCGCCACTCGACGTGGTGCCGTTCAGTTCAAGGGCCACCATGGTTCCAGGGATTACCTCTCCCCGAACATTGAGGATGCGATGCACCCGCGCTACTCCACGCTCGAGGTCTCCCCCCTCCTGGTGGATCGCAGCCGCAAGCAAAAGGTTGCCGATCGCGTGCCCACGTGGTGCGCCAGGCTCAGCTGGCAGTCGGAAGCGCAGAAGGTCCGCCGCTGTGGACTCCGCGTCCGAAAGAGCGACAAGGCAGTTCCGTAAGTCGCCAACCGGTGGTATGCCGAGTTGCTCGCGAAGCACTCCAGAGGAGCCACCATCGTCCGCCATTGACACGATCGCCGTGAGGTGCGCGGTTTCAAGCTTCAAGCCACGGAGCACGGTTCCAAGTCCAGTGCCACCGCCGAGCACCACCACCCGTCTACCTCGGGCAAGCCTTCGGCGGCGCTCTAGCAGTTCGAGGAGCGACATCCCGGCGCGGTCGGTCCGATACGGCAAGATCGCAGCGCGAGCGAGACCGCCGAGCCCAATCGCCACCAGAAGCAGGCCGGCTATAGCGGCGGCCCCAGCACGAACCATCGGATCGAGATCGCGCAGAGCAACCACCTCCGCGATCTGCACCAGCGGATCTGGAAGCACGGCCCCTGTCGCGAGGGCGCGGATCCCACTAAGGGCACCCAGAGCGATCGTCGCCGCACCAACAAACGCCAAGAGCAGCCACCGCTTAACCCCGAGACCAGGCTTCAGCCAGCCGATTCGATTCACCGCTTACATCTTCTCCACGTCACGGTGGTGAAGATGGACTAACGGTGCTCCAACCTTCAATCGCAGCTTCCCAGCCAAGGACTCACTGATAGCCACGGAACGATGGCGGCCACCCGTGCAGCCGATCGCGATGCTCAGGCGACCTCGGCCATCTCCCAGGTAGGTGTCTAGCGTCAAAAAAACGAACGCAGCTATTGCGGCCTCAATTGACGCTCCGATCGGGTCCTGCAAGACATAGGTAGCAACCTCTTGGTCCCGACCGTCCTTCGGTCGCAGCTCTGGAATCCAGTGAGGATTCGCTGCCGATCGCACGTCGAAAAGGAGATCAGAATCGAGCGGGATTCCGTGTTTGTAGCCGAAGCTGGTCAAGTGCACGGAGATAGAGGCGTCGCCTTCAAGCACCTCCTGGACCAACCGATCCCGCAGCTCACGCGACGAAAGATCGCTCGAGTCAATCACGGCATCGGCAACCTCACGTGACGCACTAAGCAAGTCGCGTTCTGCCCGAATGGCGCCGGCGACGTCAAGTGGCGCATCGGTCGGCCCTCCGAGGGGGTGACGGTGTCGCGTCTCACTGAATCGCCGAATCAGCACATCGTCACGTGCATCGAGGTAGATCACGCGACTCTCAAGGCCAATCCCTGCACTTGCCTCTCGCACCGCCTCGATCGCTGCCCGCGGATCCCCGTCGCGCGCATCGATCACCAGGCAGAGTCGAGCGAAGCGCTCAGGCTGAAGCTGAATCTTCTCGAGAAGTGCGGGAATCAGATCATTAGGCAGATTATCGATCGTACGGAATCCGACGTCCTCCAGCGATTTCGTTGCCGTGCTCTTCCCAGCACCCGAGAGGCCCGTGAGCAGCACAATCTTGTGTCGGGCGGCCAATGTCACGATCAGCGCCCCCCCGCCCGAACCAGCCAGATGGAGAGCTCATACAGGATGTAGAGCACGACTGCGAGAACGATCGGGCTAACAAGGTCTGTTCCTGGCGTAGCGAATGCGCCAACCACAACCGCGAGCACGAGAGCGTTGCGGCGCCAGCGGCGAAGCTTGTTGGAGGAGACAACTCCGACACGCGAAAGGAGAACCAGGAGGATGGGATACTCCGTCGCCAACCCAAAGACCAACATCAGTGAGCCGACAAAGCCGAAGTAGCGGTCAGCAGCGATGAGAGGCGTGAGATCGTCAGTCGCAAAAGAGAGGAGGAAGCTGACCGCAAACGGCAGCACCACCCAGGCCACCGCAACACCAACGATAAAGAGGAGGAGCGCCAGTGGAACCCATGGCCGCGCTGCCCGACGTTCCGAATCCGTTAGGCCTGGTCGTATAAAGGCCCACGCCTGCCAGAGCCAAATCGGCATTGCCAACGCGACACCACCAATGAGGCTGAGTTGCATTCGGATGCCAAACGCGTCACCAACGCCAACGAAAAAGAGTGGTGTATCACCGAGTGGGGCGCGCAAGATCGCAATCAGAGGGTCACACCAAGCGAAGGTGATGATGCTACCCACAATGACTGCGGCAAGGGCGATGCCGACACGGCGGCGCAGCTCCTGAAGATGATGGACGAGCGGCGCCGGTGCGTCGATGATCTCGCGGGTCTGGGACATGATCGGCTCGAACCGACGTTACGCCTTTCGCTTCGAACGCGGCGCTGCGGCGCGCTTTGTCGCCCTCTTAGCACGCGGCTTTGCCGGCGCCGATGAGGTTCCAGAGGTTGCATCCTTGAACTCACGGAACGAATTACCCACGGCCTTTCCGATCTCTGGAAGCTTCCCTGGCCCAAAGACCAAGAGGACGACGGCGAGGATCAGAATCAGCTCGAATGGTCCGACGTTTGGCATCAGAAACCTCCTCGTTGCGGGCTGGCGCCCTTAGGGTGCGAGTATAGCGAGGGGAGATGCTCCAGGTGAGCCAGGGCTACCCTCGCTGGCCGCTCGGCGCCGTTACGGCGACGGGCTCTCCGTTGTTGGCGCGGTGTTCAGGCTCCCCCATGCTGGCCGAACGTTCGGGTCGACGGGGTCTCGCAGGGGGCTCACGATCACTGGCGGATTCGGGATACCGGATGGGGAAACGCTAAACGACGCGAGGTTGAGGTTCGCCGCACTGCCGTTCGCCGATAGGTACGTCAACTGCCCACCGCTCGGAGACCAGGCTGGGGCCCACGACTTGCCCGAGCGCGTCATCTCCAGGGCTACTTCACCTGTTGCCGCGTTCATGATCACCACATCCGTACCTCGCGCCGAGATGCGTGTTGCCGCGATCCAACGTCCATCAGGGCTGATCGCTGGCTGCACGATTCCCTTATCGCCGATTCGAGTGGTGCTCTTCTTGGCAATGTTGTATCGAATGATGCGCGATGAAGAGATGCCCTCGGAGAGTCCGTTCTGTACGTAGTAGATCGCCTTCCCGTCGGGACTCCAGGCGGGATCTTGGTGACCGAATGGCGCGATATGGGGAAGCTTCGGTGTTGAGATTGCGGAGCCATCACTGCTGATGATGCGAATCACCACATCGTTGCCAGTGTCACGCCCTCTGTAGTCCGTAGCAACAGCAATTCGTCCGTCACTCGCCAGCGCTGGGCCAAACATAAAGCCAGACCAGTTCAGCGCGGGCCGAGAGCCGAGGATCAGGCCATCAAAGAGCACCTCTTCGCTGCCGCCATAAGCCGAGAGTCGTAGCAGGGTTGGAACGGTCATCAGATACCGTTGTACTTTTCCGTTGCCAAGGGAGCGGCCGCCAGCCTCTGTGCGGTGCCGAATGGCATAGAGCCAGACCCCGTCGTTGCTCCAGGCAAGGTCGGAATCTGTGGTCGCCGTGGTCAACCGACGGAGCCCAGATCCACTGACGCTCCAGATTGAACCAGCACGCCCGAATGCAATGGTGCCGGTCACGGTGACACCCGCGGTCACTTCAGGGCCGCTATTGGGATTGCCGGAGGGAGCTGGGGTGCTGAGGGAGAACCCGATGAGGCTCCCTGCGGCGATCAGCACGAGCAAGAGTGCGGCAACAATCGGCGCGGGGCTAAGGGATCGACGTTGGACACCATCTCGACTCATCAGATCGCGATTTGTCGGAGGTTTCGCGCCGTGGAAGGGCTGAGGTGCAGCTCGGCGCGTGCGCGGCAGTGGCTGCAGTGAGCGCTTCTCACTCATACACTCTCCCCCAGCACGGATGGACGTAGATCCACAACGTGAACCTCAATTCGTGCGGTTCCACGATACGTCCGTTGCGCTGTTCGCACCACCAGATCAATCGAGCGTCCCGCGAGCTGATCCGCATCGGGCCGCCCGAATGCCATCGCCTCAACGGCTGATCCGTCTAGAGAGAGGCTCAACCGAGCATGGCGTCCATCACCAACGAGGCGCACTGCGGTGAGCGGGATGTCACGTAGAAGGAAGGTAGGCTCAGGATTCCCCATCCCAGTCGGAGCCAGGTGATCCGCGAGCGCTGCGAGGTCGAGTGGGGCGCGACTACCGATCGGTGCTGCGAGGTCTACCGTCAGCTCTGGCGTACGTGCCTTCGCCTGGCCAGAACAGGTTGCACTGAGCCGCGGGAGGAGATCCTCCCACGCGTCAACTGCGAACGAGCAGCCTCCAGCCCCGTCGTGGCCACCATGGCGAATCAACAGATCACTCGCCTCTTGCAGCGCCGAGGCAACACCGAACCCCTTCGGCGCGCGCACCGAGGCACGGAGTGGTACTCCGCTACCGTCGTCATGCGCCACCAGCGCTGGCCGCCCCGTCTCCTCACTGAGTCGCCCAGCTATCAGCCCGAGAAGCCCAACCGACCATGGTCCGCGCACTGCAACGAGCCCATCGCCCATAAATGCTCGCGAAGCATCGCGTACCGATCCCGCAGTGAGCCCAAGTAGTGTTCGTGCCTCGTCAATGGCGACCTTCGTCAGCTCTTTCCGTTCTAGGTTGATCCCCTCCAGCAACGTCGCAAGCTCAGCCGCCTCGGCCGGGTCGTCGGTCGTCAGAAGTGTCAGCGCTGGCGCTGCGTCACCGATCCGCCCCGCAGCATTGATGCGGGGAGAGATCGTGAACCCGGCAACTTCGGCGCGATATGGCGGCTCTGCATGAGCCGCTTGAAGGAGCGCGGCGATGCCGAGAGGCATGGTTCCAGAACCATTCATGACCTTCAACGCGGAGCGCACGATCACCCTGAACTCATCGGCAACTGGAACCATGTCAGCAATGCCGCCAACCATGGCGAGCACGGAGAGTTCTGCAAGAAGCTCGCGACGTTGCGGATGATCGGCCAGGATTCCCTGGGCGATTTTGAAGGCGAGTCCGCTCCCTGCCAAATGCGGGAACGGGTAAGAGGAGTCAGGCCGGTTCGGATTCACCAGCCAAGCCGCCCGTGCCGGCTCTGGAGGGACTGCATGGTGGTCAATGATCCCCACGAGGATTCCAGCCTCCAGCGCTTCGGCCACACGTGCTCGATCGGCGGTGCCACAGTCCACCGCGATGATCAGCTCAACCCCATCTTCTAGTGCGGCGGCGATCGCTCCCTCTGGAATGCCGTGACCATCGCCATCGCGATGCGGGATGTAGCCCTCGGCGATCGCACCGATTGCGCGGAGGGCTCGGATCATGATCGCCGCTCCAGTGAGGCCGTCAGCATCAAAATCGCCAACGACGAGGACAGGTTCCCCCTCGGCGCCGGCGGACTTGAGCCGCGCGATGAGGCCTGTCGCATCGGGGAGAAGGTGCGGATCATGCAGGGTGCGATCGTTTCGATCCAGAAATTGTCGCGCCCGCTCTGGGTCAGCGATCCCACGACTCAGGAGAAGCGTTGCCAGCGAAAGGTGCAGGTGCTTCGGAATCGACAGATCAGCCAAGAGCTGCAGTATCGCGGGGTTGGCCTGGAGTTCGCCTTCAGCGGCAGGGTGCAGGGATGCGACCGGCTCTAGGCGCCAGGAGCGCGCTGGCACCTTACGCCGTGCGGGTTCGAGCCGCCGCCGCCTTGCGAGCCTGCGCGCGCTCCTCCCACCAAACTAGGAGCGGGCTAGCGTTGAAGATTGAGGAGTAGGTGCCGGAAAGAATGCCGATAAAGAGAGTCAAGACGAACGTACGAATTGAGCCACCGGCAAAGACAAGAAGTGTGAGGAGAGTGATAAGCACCGTTGCCGTTGTGTTAAATGATCGTCCCAGCGTCTGCACGATAGAGTGATTGACGATATCGCCGAATGGTGCGCCAGCATGGCGCACAAGATTCTCGCGAATGCGGTCAAAGACCACGATGGTGTCATGCACCGAGAAACCGATAATGGTCAACATTGCGGTCACAAAGAGAGCATCAATCTCAATGCCTGCCACGGTACCCGCGATCGCAAAGAAACCAACCGTGACGATGACGTCATGCAAAAGGGCCACGAGGGCTGCCAAACCGAATCGCAGGTTTCGGAAGCGGTAGGTCATCCAGAGGAGGATGCCAATCGAGCCGAGTACGACAAGGACGAGTGCCTGCTGCGTCAGGTCCTGGCTAATGACCGGACCGACCGTGGAGACCGATCCCTCTTCGGCAATCGGCCCAATCGCAGCGACGACCGCTTCGCGAATAGCTTGGAGCTCGGCGCCCGCGTTCTCAATCTGATCCTGACCTGCCTGGAGGTCCAGCGGCTTCGTGCGCACAATCAGGAAGCCGGTACCGGCTTCCGTGACGGTCGCCTCTTCGTGACCGGCGCTTGCCACCGCTGCCCGCACCACGAGTGGGTCGGCCGGGCTCTCTGGGCGGAACTCCCAGATTGTGCCGCCTGTGTAGTCGATCGAGAACTTTAGGCCGACGGTACCGCCCGAGAACGGTGTTGCCAGCGTAAAGAAGAGACCGGGAACCGTGATGAGCAGCGAAAAGAGGAAGAACCAACGCTTGCGCGCGATGATCTTATCCATGGATGGCCTCCCGATTCAGGGCGTCTAGGTCCCCTTTCGCCACGCCGTAAAGGTACGGCGAGGTGAGTTGTTTTCGGGCGATCACTGAGCGCAGGATCAGGCGGGTCACGGTCACGGCGGTGAAGAGGGAGCAGAGGACACCGATGATCAGGACAAGAGCAAAACCCTTAATCGTCGAAGAGCCGAAGTAGAAGAGGATGAACGCCGTGATCAAGCTGGAGACGTTCGAGTCAAGAATTGAGTTCCATGCTCGGCTGAATCCAGCCTCCACAGCGGGGACAATCCCCTTCCCGATACGGAGCTCCTCTTTTGTGCGCTCGAAGATCAGGATGTTCGCATCGACGGCCATGCCGATGGAGAGGACGAAGCCTGCGATGCCGGCGAGCGTTAATGTGACTGGGATCAGCCGGAAGATGGCCAAGACGATGATCACATAGAAGATGAGCGCGACGCTCGCCACGACTCCTGCAAGGCGATAGTGCAAGAGCATAAAGAGGAACACGAGCAAGATGCCCACGGCTCCGGCAAAGAGCGCCTGGCCGAGGAATGCCGCGCCAAGCGTCGCCTTGACATCGGTCACTCCAATCTCGGCAATTGGGAACGGGAGGGAACCGAACTTCAGGATGGTTACGAGATTCGCCGCTTCAACTACGGCAAACCCGGCTGCGCCGCCGCCTGAGATCTGAGCCTCGCCACCAGTGATCGCGCTCTGGATGTATGGCGCCGACTTCACTGCACCGTCAAGGACGATTGCAAAATAGGAGCCGATGTTCGCCTTGGTCCAGGTGGCGAAAAGATCTGAGCCCTCCGACTTCAACTTGAATGAAACGACACGCCGCCCGGACTGATCAATCTGCACCGCCGATGACTCGATCTGATCACCAGAGAAGAGCGCCTTGAGCGTTGTATCGCTGAGCGTCTCCCCTTCAACAGGTACAGGCTTCGACCCCTCGCGTTGCTGACCCGTCGCGGCATCAAAATAGCCGTAGACATCGCGAGGGAGCGGCACAAGGTCGAGGCGACCGGTGGTGCCAAGGAGGGCACGAATCGCATCAGGGTTCGTCACTCCGGGCAACTCGACCACGATGCGGTCCGTCCCCTGTGTTTGTACAAGAGGCTCAGAGACGCCGGTGCTGTTTACGCGTCGCTCAATGATGTCGCGAATGGTGGCAAGGTCTGCGGCGGTCGCGCTGACACCGTCGACGGCCTGCACCTGATACTCGACCCGGAGCCCGCCGCGAAGGTCGAGGCCAAGCTTCGTCTCAATCGGACGCGTGCCGCCAGCAGCCCCACTCGCAGGGAGGCTGAGATTTGGAAGCAGGTCAATGGCCAGCGCCAGAAGCGCTGTGGCCAGGATCAGGTACGGGGTGAACTTACGCATCGAGGAGAATCCTAGCAGGGGCGAGGATTAGTCCCGTTCAGGCACGATCCGCGCCAAGCGCCGCCAGGATTCGAGCGGCAAGAGTGCGATCAACCCCGGGCACCTCGGTCAGCGCCTCGACGGGTGCGGCGGCAATCCCCGCGGTTGATCCGAACCTACGCAGCAGTGCCTTTCGCTTCGTCGGGCCGAGCCCCCGGATGCCGTCCAGACGACTCGCTGTCGCCGCCCGACTGCGCAGGGTGCGGTGGTAGCCGATCGCAAAGCGATGCGCCTCGTCGCGCAGCCGCTGCAGCAGGCGCAGACCTGGATCGGTGGCGGGCAACAGAATTGGGGCTAGAGCGCTGCGCGGCCAGAGCTCCTCGCGCTCCTTGGCAAGACCGATTAGTGGGATCGATAGACCTGCCGCGTCGAGGACTGCAGCGGCAGCAGAAACCTGCCCACGACCACCGTCAATCACGAGCAGGTCGGGAAGGCTCCATGCGCGCGATTCGGCCTCACCACTCCGTTGCGTCCCACCCGCCGCCGAACGGGCAAAGCGACGCGTGAGCGCTTCCGTGTGTGCAGCGAAGTCATCTTGCCCAATAACGCCCTTAATCCGGAAACGACGGTACTCCTTAGGCGCAAGCTGGCCCTCAAGGGCAACGGTGAGTGACGAAACGGTGAATGCTCCCTGTATGGTGCTCACGTCGACGCATTCAATGCGAGTCGGCGATGCATCAAGATTCAGGGCGACGGCAAGCGCAGACAGTGCGGCGTCAGCACGCTCCCGATCGGCGTCTTCTTCGGCTTCGCGACGAATCAGCCACTCCTCCGCGTTGCGTTCCGCAAGCCGTACGATACGCGCACGATCACCGCGCTGCGGCACACGCAGTTCAACTCGACTCTCACGACGCGCCGAGAGAAACTCAACAATTTCGGAATCAGTGATCTCCGATGCGGTTGCTATTGACGGCGGGATCTCTCCCGCCCGAGCGTAATAACTTGCAGCAAACCCAGCGAGGAGCTCGGCATCTCCCGAGTCCCCCGCCTCAACGCGATGGACGTCGCGACCCACCAGCGCGGAGTCACGGATCTGGAAGCAGGCGATTGCAACGTGGCGGCCATGCCGAGCGATCCCAAGCACATCTTCATCAGGTCGACCTGAGGTAGGCACCTTCTGTTCATCAAACGTTGTCTCAAGGGAGAGCACCGCATCTCGAATTCGCGCAGCATCTTCAAAGGCTTCGCGCTCGGCGGCTGACTCCATGCGTGCAGTGAGCATCGTGATAGCGGCGCGGGAACGACCGCCGAGGAAGAGTTGCACCCCGTCAATCTCACGCTGGTAGTCGGCAACTGCGATGTCGCCGAGGCAAGGGCCTTGACAGCGCTTCAAATCGTAGAGGAGGCAGGGGCGTTCGAGCGCGCGCTCCATGGGCTTGATCACAACTTCACAGGTGCGGAACTGAAAGAGGCGTTTGATCGCCTCCATCGCAGCGTTGACGGATCCGGGGGTTGTATACGGCCCAAAATATCGTGAGCCATCGCGAATGAGACGTCGAGTGCGCTCTACACGCGGATATGGATCTGCCGTAACTCGAATGTAGGGATAGCTCCGATCGTCCCGAAGGCGGATATTGTACTTTGGGAGATGCCGGCGGACGAGTGTCGCTTCAAGCAGAAGGGCCTCTTTCGCCGAATCGGTGACCGTCCAGTCGAGCGTTGCCACCTCAGTAATCGCATCGCGAATTCGATGTGCACCAGGCTCCCCACCCGCTTGCCAGTAGCTGCGAACTCGCTGGGTGAGATGCGTCGCCTTACCGACGTAGATGATCTTCCCTGCGCTATCGGAGAAGAGGTAGACACCAGGCGCGTCGGGGAGAACCCTCAGCGCCGCCGCGATCGCATCAGGGACATCGGGGGCTGGAAGGCGTTCAGGCGCCATCGCGCGACCCGACACGACCGCGGAGCGCCTCGCGGCGATTCAAGATGCGCAGGATCTCATCGAGCGCTTCACGAAGCTCAATCACCGCCTCAGCCGAGGCGACATCGGCAAGGCCATCCCCTGGCCCAAGGGCGGCGCGCACGGCGACCACGCCCTTGCGCAGCGCTGTTCCGTGGGCGTCGCGGAGCTGCGTCGTCCAGGCGCGGTACGGCAGGAATCTGGCGCGGGCACGTTCGTCACTCAGCTCATCAAGGACTCGTTCAAGAAGTTGCGCTGCGCGCAGTCCGGCTTGGTCGAGTGCTGGATCGGCGTGTCGAGGAAGGTGCGGCTCAGCCATCGCTACTCCAGCGAGTGGATCGGCTCGCCCTTCAGCGCAAGGGTGAGGTAGCGACCGGTGTGACTGCGCTTCACCTTGGCAACCTGCTCAGGCGTCCCCTCTGCGATGAGTTCGCCGCCACGGCTGCCGCCATCCGGCCCAAGGTCAATCACCCAATCCGCCGTCTTGATCACATCAAGGTTGTGTTCGATCACGATGACGCTGTTGCCACCATCCACGAGGCGATGCAACACATGCAGCAGTCGATCAACGTCGGCAAAGTGCAGCCCCGTGGTCGGCTCGTCGAGGATGTACATCGTGCGCCCCGTTGAGCGACGGGCTAGTTCGGTCGCAAGCTTGATGCGCTGCGCTTCGCCACCGGAGAGGGTCGTGGCCGCCTGCCCAAGGCGGAGATAGCCGAGGCCCACCTCGCTCAGTGTTTTCAGGCGATTCCGAATTGCTGGCACAGCGGAGAAGCGCTCGAGGGCATCCTCCACCTGGAGCTCCAGCACATCGGCGATCGTCATCCCCTTCCAAGTCACCTCAAGCGCCTCGCGGTTGTAACGCTTCCCCTGGCACGTTTCACAGGGCACATACACGTCGGGAAGGAATTGCATTTCGATCTGCAGGATGCCGTCGCCAGAGCAGGTCTCGCAGCGACCGCCCTTGACGTTGAAGGAGAAGCGGCCCGCTGAGTAGCCACGGAGTCGCGCCTCTTGCGTTGCGGCAAAGAGCTCGCGAATTGGCGTGAAGAGCCCGACGTAGGTCGCAGGGTTCGACCGTGGCGTACGACCAATTGGACTCTGATCGATCTCAATGACCTTGTCGATCTCGTCAAGGCCGGTGATACGGTCGTGTGCGCCTGGTCGCTCTTTCGCGCCGTGGAGTCGGCGCGCGAGCGCCTTCTGCAGAATGTCGGTGACGAGCGTGCTCTTGCCACTCCCCGAGACGCCGGTGACGGCAACGAACTCGCCGAGCGGGAATGCAACGTCGAGCTCACGCAGATTGTGCTCGCGCGCCCCCCTGACCGTAATCGCCTTGCCACTCCCCTTGCGGCGCGTCTTCGGCACCGCTACCGAGCGGTCACCACGAAGGTATGCGCCCGTCACAGAGTCCTTTGCTGCGAGAAGGTCCTTGAACGAGCCGTTGGAAATCAAGCGCCCGCCCATCTCACCTGCGCCAGGGCCAATATCAACGACCCAGTCAGCGGTGCGGATTGTCTCTTCATCATGCTCAACGACAAGCACCGTGTTGCCAAGATCGCGCAGCCGAATCAGCGTGGCGATCAGGCGAGCGTTATCGCGTTGGTGCAAGCCGATAGATGGCTCATCCAGGATGTAGAGGACACCGACCAACCGTGAACCGATCTGCGTCGCCAAAGGTAGTCAAGCCCGACGTCAACGAGGAAGCCAGCGCGCTCGCTGATCTCCTTGATCACCGCTTTCGCAATGGTTCGCTCGCGCTCCCCCAGGGCCTTAGGAAGCGCGTTGATCCATGGCACGAGTTCGCCGATCGGCATGGAGGCCACCTCGGCGATGTTGCGCCCGTCCACGCGAACGGCGAGGACTTCGGGCTTCAGGCGGCGACCCTTGCAGGCGGGGCAGGGTCTGCTGACCATGTAGCGTTCAATCTCAGCTCGAACGAGCTCTGAGTCGGTCTCTTTGTGTCGACGCTCCAGGTTGGCAACGATTCCTTCGAATGAAGCCTTGTAGGTGTTTGTGTAGTTGGCACTCTCATACGTGACTGTGAAGCGATCCTCGCGTTCTGCATGCAGCAGGTAGTCAAGCGCACCCTTTGGGAGTTCCCCGAGCGGCGTCTTCAGGTTCCAACGCTTTGCCTTCATTGCCGCCGAAACCACCTTCACGTACCAGCTCCCCTCTGGCGAGCGGGACCATGGGATGAGTCCACCGTTCAGCACGGACTTCTCTGGATCGATGACGCGCTCCTCATCGACCTCGAGGCGGAAGCCGAGTCCGGTGCAGGTTTCGCAGGCGCCATGTGGGGAGTTGAAGCTGAACGAGCGCGGCTGCAGGTCATCGATCACCGTGCCGTCATAGGCGCAGCCGAGCTTCTCGCTGAAGAGGCGCTCCTCAAAGCTTGGCTTCTCCTTCTCGGCTGGTGCTGGGGCAACAATGGCGAGCCCCTCGCCCAACTTGATCGCCGTCTCTACAGAGTCGGCGAGCCGGCTGCGATCAGGGATCGGAAGTGGCTTCCCCTTCTCATCAACCGGGTGTTGCACCACGAATCGGTCAACGATGACCTCAATGGAGTGGCGCCTCTTCTTGTCGAGCTTCGGCAGATCATCCGCACTGAGGTCGTACTGGACGCCATCAACGCGCACACGGCTGAATCCAGACTTACGGGCCGCCTCATACATGCGCTCGCCTTCGCTCTTGCGATCGCGCAAGAGTGGGCCGAGCACGAGGATGCGTGTGCCGTCTGGGAGCTTGAGGATCTCCTCAACAATTTGATCGAGTGAGACGCGACTGATCGGGCGGTCGCACTTTGGACAGTGTGGGGTACCCGCGCGGGCGTAGAGCAGGCGGAAGTGGTCCCAGATCTCGGTGATCGTGCCGACGGTCGAGCGCGGGTTGCGCGAGGAGCCCTTCTGGTCGATCGAGATGGCGGGCGAGAGACCGTCGATGGAATCTACGTCGGGCTTCTCCATCTGTCCAAGGAATTGGCGAGCGTAGGCAGAGAGGCTCTCAACGTAGCGGCGTTGACCCTCGGCGTAAATGGTGTCGAAGGCGAGGCTCGACTTACCCGAGCCAGAGATGCCAGTGACGACGACGAGCTGGTCGCGTGGAATGTCGAGGTCAATCCCCTTCAGGTTGTGCTCGCGGGCGCCGCGAACGGAGATCTTGCTCTGTCCCACGACTACCCCCTTCGCTTCGGCCGCTCGC
>RGBZ01000040.1 GCA_009919365.1 bacterium | reverse complement strand
TGTTCTTCATGGTCCTAATCTACCTCAGGTGTGGGTGTTTTGCACGTGGGAGGGGCAACTTTTTAGGGATGCCCCTCCCTGAGGTCAGCGGCAGCTGCGCGGGCCGTTGTGATAGAAGTCCACCAGGCGAGCCAGCCGGCCCTCGGTCCAGCCGGACACGCCCTCGATCAGGTAGAGCGGCAGGCTCCAGTCCCACTTGGTGTAGTCGCGCTCGGAGAAGGCGTCCCGAAAGTGGAGGGCCACGAGCTCGAGCATCTCAGCTGTCGTGTAGGTCGTCATGGTCCTGTTATACCCCAGGCGCACGTCGATTGCACCCGGGCAGCCTCACTCCGACCGCTCGTGTGCGAGGTCCGAGCAGTGCCACAGGCCGGTGCCCCGACTGCCGTCCAGCAGGACCAGGGCACACAGCGGACCCTGGGTTCCGTACCGCTCCTGAAGCTCGATCACGGTGCCGTGCAGGGGCTCGAACCTGCTGATGAGCTCACGGTGGCTGAGCTCACGGGCGTGTCCCCGGTAGCCGGTCACCCGACTGGCAGGGAGGAGGCCGTTGTTCCTCGTCATCGATCGCATGCTGTCCATGCCTCCCTTGTACCTCAGGCGCCCGTCGATTGCACTGGAAGTCAGAATCCAACCAGCACGTCAGGGCTGTCTAGCAGCTTGGCAAGCTTCTCCATGCGCCTATCAAGCTTCTTTGTCCACTCCTTGTTTGCCGGACGCCATCCCTCGTATGCATCAGTCATGAGAGAAAGAACGTGCCGTCCGAGGAAGGTCACCCAGATGGCTCCCCTGGGCTCATACCTCAGGCGCACGTCGATTGCACGGGACGCCGAATCCAGAGGACCAGCTGCCCAGGGCGGATGCCGGTCATTCGTCGCTTGGCCCGTGCAAGCCGGATGTCCGCGCCCTCCTGGTCCACGCCCGCGAAGGCTCGGGCTGCCTCGTGCTCGTAGTCGAAGTAGCGGGTCTCCCCCTGGGGGTTGCACGCATACACGGTGCCCAGCATGCACTCCCAGATGGCCGGGACGTGCTTCTTGGTGGGGGCTGCCTTGTGGGCCTTGACTCCGAGGAAGTAGGTCGTCTTCATGGTCCTAATATACCCCAAGTGGGCCCAGATTGCACGGGTCAACGTCGGTTTTTATCATCAGAAGAGAGGTGCACCCAGAGCCACACAAAGAAGACGAGCAATGGGATGAGGACGCCGATCGTGAAGCATCCGCCTGCCATCATGAGAGAGGCGAAGAGCCCAGTCATTCTCCCATTCGCCTTCGACGGATATGATCGTGGGCGTCCTGGAGCTCCTGGCCCCACTTTGCGGCGGCCTCACGTCGCTGTGCAGCATCGATGCGGCTGCTGACGACCCAGAAGACCACCGCGCCGGCGAAGAAGGAGATCAAGTAGCAGATGAACGTGTGGTGCATTTCTGTGTGTGTCCTCTTCTGTGTTTGTGTTGCGTGTCAGCCCAGGAGCTTGATCGCCTGGGGGATGGTGAGATACTCGCCCATCCCAGGGGCGTAGCGAATGTAGATTTGCTGCCCCTCGTTCCAGCAGCGGGCGAGGGGGAACTTCGCCGCGAGGCGGAACGCGATGATGAGGGGATCGTCGTAGGTGACTTCGTTCTTCTTGGCGTTCTTCATGGTCCTACTCTACATCAGCTGCGGTCAGATTGCACGTGGGAGGGGCCACTTTTGGCAGCCCCTCCCCGCGCCTCAAATCTCGATGAAGCTGGGCTCCTCACCCTGGGCCTGAGCGGTGGCCTCGGCCGCGGGGCGACGGTTCCAGGAGCGCTTCTGCGGCATCTCGTCGATGAAGCCCGTGGCGGTGACGGAGGCGACCTCGAGGGCCGAGCCCAGCTCGACGAGGACGAGGGCTGCGGTGGCGCTGACGGCGGCGGGATCGATCGAGGCCATCAGCTCCTGCGCCTGGGCGATGAGCTGGCGGGCGCGCTGGGCGCGGCGGGTGATATCCACGGGAGCGGTCGCGAGGGGGAGCGTGTTGTTCTTCATGGTCCTAATATACCTCAGCTGTGGGTTCGTTGCACGACGTGGTGGAAACTTTTTCAGCCGTTGAGGGCGACGAGCGCGTTGATGAGGGAGGGGAGGCGGGCGAAGACCTCGCGGCGGTTGTGTTCCTCAGCGCCGTCCCAGCTGTCCCAGGCGTCGTAGAGGATGCGCTCGGCGCGCGTGCCCTTGATGAGGGTTGCCTCCGCGTCGCCGTAGGAGGGTCCCTTGTTGTTCATGCGCTCGCAGGCGTGGTCCTCGAAACCCTCCGGGAAGAGGCTGAGGAGGTCGTACCACTCGTAGGCGACGAAGGTCGTGGGCGTGATGTTGTTGTCCATGTCTCTGTTGTACCTCAGGTGGGGGTCGGTTGCACGGGACTCGGAACTTTTTTCTCAGCTCCCGGGAGTGAGCTGACTGGGCTCCACCCAGAGAGCGTGTGTGCCCGTGATGGGCAGGTGAATGCGCACTCTCACGGGATCGCCAGTCCCCAAGCGGCGGGGATCGACCTCCACCACCTCACCTGAGAGACCGCCTGGGAGGACGACGCGCTGACCGGTTCGGATGTCCTTGTATTCCATGATCTCCTTTATACCCCACCCGCGGGACGATTGCACGGGACTCAGAACTTTTTTCAGGCGTTGTAGACCGCCACGATCGCCCCGTTGATGGGCTCGCAGAAGAGATCGTGCTCCGCGAGAACGTCGTTCACGCGGTCCCAGGCCGCCACGATTGCCTGGCTGTCGTACCGGAGGGCCGGGATGCCGCGCTCGGTGTGGATGACGACCTGCGCTCGGGGTGCCCAGCCGCCCGGGTCCTCGCGGCCCGTGAACGTGGCCTCCTCGATCTGCTGCCGGCCGACCCGGTTGCCGAAGACGGTGTTGAGCGCGCTGCGAACGATCTCGATGTTGTTGTTCATGTTCTTCTTGTACCTCAGGTGGGAGTGGATTGCACGGGACCCCCAAACTTTTTTCAGCGGGCCTCTGACTCGCTCTGGACCAGCTCGCCGTGGAGCTCGAGGTATCGCTGGCAGAGCTTGACCATCCAGTCCGCGGACTGACGCTCGGAGGTCGACAGGGGTCGGATGAACTCGGCGCCGTCAGCCAGCTCATCCAGCGCGGCGACGCAGTCGCGGAGGTCACGGCTCGTGTTCTCGAAGCGGCAGTACGACATGTTCGCCATCTGATATCTCCCTTGTTCCTGTTTCCTACCTGCCTAATCTACCTCAGCTGCGCCCCGCTTGCACGGGACCCCCAAACTTTTTTCAGCGGGCCCGGGCTGCTGCCTGGGCGAGCGGCTCGACGGCGTCGGAGAGCCCGTCCGCGTTCACGATGAGGTTGAGCAGCTCCATGCCGATGAGCCGGACATCCGGGTCCTGGTTGTCCTCGACCCCGTGGAACTTGAGCTCGTGCTCCTGAAGGCGGAGGAAGGCGGGGAAGGCGGACCCGATCGCGTTGGCGAGCTCGAGGCAGAGGGCGTGCTTCTTGGTGTAGTAGGTGTTGGCGTCCATGGTGTTAGAATACCACAGGCGCGCGGTGGGTGCACGGGAACCACAAAAAAAGTTTTTTGCCCGCCGTGCGTGCAAGCCCGCCGCGCGCGCGCCTATCCTGTGTTGGTGGAACGGCGACGCGGCCACCCCTCACGGGGTGACCGCCCTGGAGCGCCGTGCTACAGCCTCAGGAGGCCGAGACCTTGGCCACCACCTTGAAGCCCTTGGGCTCCATGGCGAGGTAGAAGGTGTGGCCGCAGCCACCGAAGCGGTTCTTCACCGTCTGGAGGACCCGGCAGCCTCGGAGGTCCTCGTCCTTCTCCTCGATGCTCAGCTCCATCATGGCGTCGACCATGTGCTTGAGCTTCTGGCTGCCGGCCATCTTGCCGTCCTTCGTGACCTGGCCGATGACGACCGCATTGGAGTAGTTGGACTTGCACCAGTCGGTGATGAGTCCGAGCGCGCGCACAGGCGACTGCGAGTTCGTCTGTCCGTCGTTGTAGTGACCGTCGTCCATGCACTGGAGCGAGTCGACGATGAGGAAGAAGGGCTTGCCGGGGTTCTTCGCCCGGAGCTCGTCGCACTTCTGGAGGAGCGTGGGGACGTGGGTCTCCTGGCCGACCGCGAAGCCGGACTTGAGGCAGAGGCGCTCCGCGATGAGCTTCACCTGGAAGAGGCTTTCCTCGGCGGTGTTGAACACGACGACCGCTCCGCCCTTCGTGAGCCGGTCAGCCATCGTGAGGGTCATGGTGGTCTTGCCCGCGCCGGGCGTGCCGGTGAAGAGGACGACCTGGCTGGGCGTGAACCCCTCGCCGCCGAGTGCGCCGTCCACGTACTCGATGCCCGACTTCACCTTGTTCCGCAGTGCCTTGGGAACCTCGACCGTGAGGATGTTGGTGCCGAAGTCGATGGAGTCGTTGCGGACGTTGAGCTTCATGAGTTGGTCTTCCTTCGAGTGTTGGTTCGTTGTCCGTTACTTGATAAGGATACCACAGCTACCAGTGCGTTGCACGTTGCGTCGCACTATTTCTCACACTATTTCTCACGCTAATTGTGACACTATTTCTCACGCTAATGGGAGCCCCTCACTGTACCACAGCGGGCTCGACCATTGCACGGGAGTCAGACCATCCGTCCCTGGGAGGTGGCTGGGTTATCGATGTACTTCGTGCTGTGGCCCGTCCACTCACCCACGTCATTGACCCTGAGGAATCGGGGTAGATCACCGTCCTCAGCGAGTCTACGCCCGGTCTCACCGAAGACCGCGTACAGCGAGCGGCCGTCGTAGGTCCGTGCTGCGGGGATGTAGAGGATGTAGTGTGCCTTCAGCGTTTCGTTGTTGATCTCCATGGTCTTAGAATACCACAACGTCTGGGTGGTTGCACGGGATCCTCAACTTTTTTACTTGCTTCCGCCGCCGAAGAGCCACTCGACGATCTTGCCGAAGATGAGGATCGCGATGATGAACCCAGCTGCCGGGAGAAGTGCCACGATCGTGCACAGCAGGAAGATGATCCAGATGATTTCCACAGTGTATTACTCCTGATACGACTTAGAAGCCTTGTTGTCCGCTGTGAGTCCCTGGTCCCGCCACGCCTCGATCGCAGCGACGAGGTCCAGGATCCTGCGGCACTCCTCCAGTCCAAGTCGCTCGAGCTGCATGAGGCCCATCAGCTGCAGGCCCTCCAGGTCCACGGTCACGTCGCCGTCGCCGGTGTTGATCACGATGGACTTGATCTCCAGGAATGGGAGGAGCCTGGGACCGTTGGGCTCACGGCCGTCGATCCGCTCGACAGCAGCCTTCGCCTCGGCGAGGCCACAACCGGTGTGGGTGCGGATGATCTTGATCGCAGCAATCCGTTGCTGCTTGCGGACGAGCTCCTCCACCTCCCGGATCGCCTGGACGGGCAGCCTGAAGTGGGTGGCGGTGCCCCAGTAGTTAGAGCCCATCTCAGACCTCCTCGGCATTCCGCAGGACCGTTGACCTGCAGGTGAACACGTCGCCCTTGAAGAGAAAGTCGACGTAGACTCCGAACTCGCCCACTACGAGGACAGGATCGCCCTTCCTCGCCAGGATCTCATGTTCGAGGTCGACCGTGACCGATCCGTCGGCGTCCTGTCTGTAGAGATAGGTGTCCCTGACAAAAGTTCGGATCGATCCCGGTGCGACTCCTTCCATGGTCCACCTCACTCCGCCGCGAGGTCCTCCTCGACGAAGGTGACCTCCTGGGTCTCCGACGGGGCCGTCTCCACGACAGGCTGGGCCTCCACGCCCTTGCGGCGGGTGTGGACGCGCTTGGTGGGCGCGCCGGATCGAGTGCCCGACGTTGCTGCCACGAGGGCCGACGCCTGCTCCGTGAGCGCCGCGAGCGTCCCCTCCGGGAAGACCGCCGGGTCGATGGAGCGGAGGCACGCCTCGAGCCGCTCGGCGAGGTCGACCGCACGCTTCATGCGGTACTCGATGTCGCAGGGCTTCGAGGAGAGGGTGTAGGTTGAGTTGCGCTTCGTCATTGTCTTGTCCCTTTCAGTCCGATGATCGTTGGTTCGTTGTCCGTTACTTGATTAGGATACCACGGCCGCCGGGAACTTGCACAGCGTGGTTCACTTTTTTTTAGCGGGCGTAGACCGAGTGGTAGCCGGCCTGCTGACGGGTCTTGCCCAGGGCCACCCACTGGCCCGACTTCGGGCGACGCGTGACGATCTCCTTGGGACCGAAAGCGGTGTCGATCGTGGAGCCCTGCGCCACGACGATGCGGGTCGCGCTGTGCACCTCGATGATGACGTGGTCGTACCAGTCGCCGCAGAGGTAGAGGGGAGCAGAGTCGCCGATTTGAGGCATCTTGTCGTTGTTCTCCATGGTCTTAGAATACCACAGACCGGGAGGTATTGCACGGGTCCCGCGATCTTTTTTCACGGGACCCGGCAGTGTCGTGTCAGCGTCGCTTCTTTGAGGAGGGCTTCTTCGAGCGCTCGCGGCGCGGGGGCTCGCTGTCGACCTCGTCGTCGTTCAGAGCGTTGCCGTCCGCGCAGGAGTCGTCGCACACGTCGCTGCAGCACTCGTGGTCGTCACAGTCCGCGCCTTCACGATCTGGAGTTCGACTTCCTCGCCCGGGAATCGCTCCTTGAGGACCTCCATGAGGACCTGGGCGACCTCGAGCGCCTCCCTGTGAGACGAGAACAGAGCGCCGGGATCGACCTCCTCCTCGAGGTAAGAAGCGCTTCCGATGTCCTCTGCGTCGACGTCGAGCTGTGCCCACTGGTCTCCACCGAACTCGTCGTCCTCGTGTGCCACCAGGAACTCCTCGGTGTACACGTCCTGAATGAGGTAATGGACGACATCGTTCTTGTCCAGATTCGCTGCAGTGTTGTTGCTCATTCGCATCTTCTTCCCTGTCTCCTTCGTCCTTATAGATTACCACAGGCCTAGCATGGTTGCACGGGATGTCACAACATTCTCAGGCGCCGTCGTCCGCCTCGAGGACCTCGAACTGCTCGCCCAGACGCTGCTCGATCTCATCGTCTGTCGCGCCCATCACGCTGAACGCGTGCGGGTAGCCGCCGAAGCTGATGACGAAAGTAAACTCACGGCATCCCACCTCACCCAGCTGCGCAGCTCGGGATGGACGGGTGCGCACGCAGGTCACCTCACTGCCGATGAGGCCGTCCGTCCAGGCGATCGCCATGACGCCTGGGATGCGGAGATCGCCGTCCGCCCGCTTTGGGTTGAGAACCCTGTAATGCTTTCCTTCGATCATTCCCTT
>RGBZ01000039.1 GCA_009919365.1 bacterium | reverse complement strand
CGCGCATGTGCAAGTTCGCGTACACCTTCGCGATAGGTGAGTCCGAGCACGGCAACCGTCGCCCCCTGCAGTGAGCCAAGGTGCTTCGCTACGGCGTCAACAGCGCGCTCTACCTGTCCGTCATTTACCGCGCGCGCAGTCTTGATCACGTCAAGATCACCGTCGGTCGAAAGAATCATGCGCGGATACACCGGAATGCAGTGCCCACCAACGCCGATCCCTGGCTCATGAATGTGCGAGTACGGCTGTGAGTTAGCGGCGCGAATCACTTCGGAGAGATCAATGCCGTGTCGATCGGCAACGCGAGCGAACTCATTGGCGAGCGCGATGTTCACGTCGCGATAGGTCGTCTCGGCGAGCTTCGCCATCTCGGCCGCTTCCAGCGTTTGCATCTGCGCAATCGGGGCGTCGAGCACGCTCTCGTAGAATGCGGTCGCGCGCGCCAGGCTGGCGGCGTCGGTGCCACCAACGAGCTTCGGATACGCGGCGAGGTTGCGGAATGTTTGGCCGGTGAGCACACGCTCCGGCGAGAAGCAGCCGAACACCTTCGCGCCGCTCTCTTTGGCGACCTTTGCAACAAGTTCGCGCGTGGTGCCGATCGGTACCGTTGTTTCGAGAATCACCAGCAGGTCGTCGTGGACGCCGGCGATGAGCGTCTCGGTGGCACCAACGAGTGCCTTGTCGGCGATGCTCCCATCGTCGCGTACGAGTACGGGCACAACAACAAGGGCAACGTCGGCATCTCGCACGGCGGCTGGGCCGTCGATGGTGGCGCGGAGTCGGCCCGAGCCAACGTGCTCGGCAAGGAGCTCGGGAAGGTTTGGCTCGCCACCCCACGGCGCAACGCCAGAGTTAATGATGTCAACGAGGGCCTGATTGATATCGACGGCATGTACGCGCCACCCGTGAGAGGCGAACTGCAGGGCGAGTGGCAGACCGATCTTGCCTGAGCCGATGACGGCGATGGTGCCGACGGTGCCCGGGGCGCCGACCCATGGTTTAGCGGCGACGGGGGTGCCGTGGGTGCAGGGATGCGGCTCAGCAGTAAAGGAGCCACCGAGCATGGACGTTGCTCGACCGAGTGGATCTGTGGTGCGTGCGCTCATCAGCCCTCCTAGTTCCCTTGGAGGGGATGCTACACCGCGGCGATCGCCTCGAGCTTCGGCCGCACAGGGGCGCCGCTGGCACGCGCCGATTCCAGAACGGCGTCGGCGAGGATCACGGCACGCGCGCCGTCGCGGATGCTAACCGCTGGCTTCGCCTCACCACGCGCGGCCTCGAGGAAGGAGCTCAGCTCCAGCGCCAGTGGCTCTTGTCGTGCAGCGGGGAGGTCGGCGGTGCGACCCGGCTGCACGGGGGCGAACCCATCGAGCATGGCGCTCGAGTTTGGATCGACGCTGGTGAACGAGACGGTGCGCTGCAGCAGACTCACGTCGTACGCACCCGCACTCGTGGTGACGAGCAGTTGTCGACGCTTTGCTGGCGCGAGCCATGAGGCGCGAATGCGCGCAACAGCGCCACCAGCGAAGGTGAAGAGCGCCTCAGCGAAATCCTCTCGCCCCTCAATCAGTCGCGAGCCGGCCACGGCGGTGACCGAGAGGGGCGAACTGCCGGCAATGGCACAGGCGAGATCAATGTCGTGGACCATCAGGTCGCGCACCACGCCAACATCGCTGATGCGCTCGGGGAGCGGACTCTCGCGCATCGCCTCGATCGCGTAGAGGGCCTCGCCAGCGCTTCCGCCCATCTGTTCGAAGAGGCGAGTAACGGCAGGATTGAAGCGCTCAACATGCCCAACCTGCACGATCGCACCTGCGGCGGTGGCGCGGGCAACAAGGTCGAGCGCCTCCACCGAATCAGCTGCGAGTGGCTTCTCGACCAGGATGGGGATCTTGCGCTCGATGGCGCGGATCACGAGCGCGGCGTGGAAGCGCGTTGGCGCGGCAATGATCGCCGCCTCAAGGCCTGAATGACTCAGCAGCTCTGCCGCATTGACATAGGGAGTGGCGGCGGGAGCAACAACGAGTGCTGCGTCGCGCGCTGCATCAACAGGGTCACTGATCGCCACGATCTCGACGTTAGGGAGTGTTGCGAGTACGCGCAGATGATTGCGCCCCATGACGCCGAGGCCGATTAGGCCAACCTTCATGCGGGCCATGCGCTCCCGCCGTGGCGCTCCACGGCGCGTCGCAGCGAGGCGGCAACCTCCTCTTGTTCCGCCGCGGTGATCGCAGCGAACATTGGGAGTGAGAGGCAACCCTTCGCCAACGCATCGGTCACAGGGAGCACAACGTCGAGGCCACGCTCCTTAATGTACGGCTGCTGGCTCACCGGAATTGGGTAGTAGATGCCGGTCCCAATCCCATCGTTGGCGAGATCTTTCACGATCTCGTCGCGCGCTGGGCCAACGTGCACCGTGTACTGGTGATAGACGTGCAGATTTCCCGGCGGTGTTCCCTGTCGAACAATTGGTGCGCCAGCAAGAAGCGCGTCGTACCGCGCTGCAGCGGTGACGCGCGCAGTGGTGAACTGTTCAAGCTTGCCGAGCTGCACCGTGCCAATCGCAGCAGCGATATCGGTCATGCGGTAGTTGGTACCGAGCATCTCGTGCAGATAGCGCACCTTCATCCCCTGGCTACGGAAGGTGCGCAGCCACTCGTTCAACGTGTCGTCGTTCGTGGTGATCATGCCCCCTTCACCGCTGGTGATGTTCTTGGTGGCGTAGAGCGAGAAGGCGCCAACACCGAACGAGCCGGCCTGCTTGCCGTTCTGGGTTGCACCGACCGCCTGGCAGGCGTCTTCGATCATGGCGAGGTTGTGCTTGGCGGCGAGTGCGCCAAGGGCGTCCATGTCGGCAATGAGGCCGAAGAGGTGCACCGGCATCAGCGCCTTCGTCTTCGGGGTGATCGCGGCAGCGGCTGCCGCTGGATCCATCAGCCAGGTCACCGGATCAATGTCGACAAATCGCGGCGTGGCGCCCGCGCGCAGAATCGAAGCGGCAGTGGCACTAAAGGTGTGGCCAACGGTGATGACCTCGTCACCAGGCTTGATGCCGAGCCCCTGAATGATTGTCTCCTCGGCGAGCGTGCCGTTCGCCACGGCGATGGCGTGCTTCACGCCAACCAGTTCAGCGAAGCGGCGCTCGAACTCAGCCACGCGCGGACCTTGTGCAAGGGCGCCCGACATGATCGCTTCGGCGGCGGCATCGGCCTCCTCGCGACCAACGGCGGGGCGGGTGATCGGAATGCGAATCTGCGGCGTACTCATTGCGGGGAGCGTATCAGCGGGCGAAGCGGCGCGCGATCAGGGCGGCTCGGATCGCCTCGGCGGCACCCCCAGAGGGGAGTGGGCGGGATACCCGCGCGGCGACCGCCGCAGCACCCGTTGCCGCCTTGACCGTTGCCAGGGCGGCAGCAACGCGACCCGCATCAACACCAATGAGCAGCGACGGGCCAGCCGGATGCAAAAGTTCCGGCCACTCCGTGGTCTCTCGCAAAATCAGCGTTGGGGTATTGAGCCAGACCGCCTCACGTTGCAGGCCGCCAGAGTCGGTAAGGACGACGACGGCGTGCGCGGCAAGGGCGAGCGAGTCGAGATAGCCGACGGGCGGCACCAGCTCAACGCCGTCGGGAACGTCGATTTTGTGTGCTGCGATCGCGGCGCTGGTCCCAGGGTGTGCCGCAAAGAGCACCGGAACACTGAGGTGCTCTGCAGCACCCCGCAACACATCGAGTGCAGCGTTCAGCCGTGTTGCCTCACGCACATCGGCGCGGTGCAGGGTTGCGTACGAAAACCCTCCGGCGACCAGCGAACGGCCGATATGGAGAGCCGCAGCATCAAGTGCTGCAGTGCTGCGCGCTGTCGGCGCAAGTCGCGCAACGAGGTCACCCATCAGGTCACCAACGACCAGGTTCCCTTCGGTGAGCCCTTCACCGCGCAACGCCTGCACCGCGGCATCACTGGTGCAGAGTCGTAGCGAAGCGATCTTGTCGACGGCAATCCGATTGCGCTCCTCTGGCATTGACGCATCACCGGAGCGAACCCCCGCCTCAACGTGCACGATTGCCACGCCGCGAGCGTGCGCAGCGAGCGCACCCGCAAGGGTGGAGTCGGTGTCACCAAAGACGAGCACCGCATCAGGGTTCGTCTGCGCGAGTGCCGCATCAAGTGCGCGCACCATTGCATCAAGTCGTTCGGCGCCGTGAAGATCTCCGGGCTCAGGGAGGAGAAGGTCAGGAGGGGCCATCCCAAGGTCTCGATAGATCTGGCCGGCAAGCAACTCGTCGTGGTGTTGGGCGGTATCAATAACGAACGGTTCAATTGGCGCCGCGTGCTGCGATAGACTCGCCGCATGCCGAACCCCGCTCCGCACACCGTACCAAAGGGTGCCCCCCAGCCGAAGCGGCAGGTGGCGATGTTCGTTGCCAACAACATGGTCAGCGACCGGCGAGTGATCCGCGAGGCCACAACGGTCGCCGCTACCGGCTTTGAAGTGACGGTGCACGCAATCCTGCAGCGACCCACGAGCCTCCCAGAGCGAGAAGAGCACCCTGGCGGATTCACGATCATCCGACATCGCATCGGCCTACTCCCACCGCTGCTGCCGATTCATCCGCGATTGGTCGCGCTCCTTTTGCACCCGCTTTGGTGCGCGTTCGCCCTCGTGGCGAATCTCGCTCGCCGCGTGCGCGTACCACTATCTGGTGCCGCGATGCTTCTCTTCACCTGGGCGTCATGGGCGGTTCTTGCATCGCGTGCTGCACGATCTGCTGAGATTTTGCACGCCCATGACCTTTCGGGGGCACTGCCAGCACTCGTTGCGTTACGCGCGCGGCCCAGCGCAACGTTGTTCTACGACAGCCACGAAGTGTTTTTGGAGAGCGGTCGATGGGCGAAGGCTCCTGCAGTCATTCGTCGCCTTCTAGCGAAGTGGTTTGAGCAGCCAACACTTCAACGCGCCGCTGCGCTGATTGCCGTCAATCCGCAAGTGATTGAAGAGCTTGCTAAGCGGCACGAGATTCCAGCGCGCCGTGTGGTGACATACAACTGCCCATCTTCATGGAACCCCGAGCCGCGCGATACACAGCTTCGCTCTGCAATCGGTGTAGACGCCGATGCGAAGGTGATCTTGTACCACGGTGGATTCTCTTCGCACCGAGGGCTGGAGGAACTTCTCGTAGCGATTCGCGATTCTCGACTTGCTACGGCGCACCTGGTTTTCCTTGGGTACGGCCCACTTGAGAGCAAGCTACGTAGCGCTGCCGCTGAGCCAAACCTGTCCGGACGCGTACACGTGCTTGATGCTGTTTCACCCGACGTGCTCGACCGATGGGTTTCGGGAGCCGACGTCGGCATGTCTACGGTTCTGCCAAGCACGCTGAATCACCGCATCTCCACACCGAACAAGCTCTTTGAGTCAATTGCGGCTGGCGTTCCAGTCGTTGGGAGTGACTTCCCAACGATGCGAGAGATCCTTCTCGACAACGCAGCGGGGCCGCTCGGGGCGGTGTGTGATCCAACAGACCCCGACGCGGTAGCCGCGGCAATTGATTCAATCCTGCGCCTTAGTGCCGCTGATCGAGCGGCGCTTCGCGCGCGATGTCTCGCCGCCGCAGCAACACGATGGAATTGGGATTCTCAAGCGCAGGCGCTGGCGGGCCTCTATCGCAGCATCGAGACCCCAACTCGCGATGGTGAGGATGAGCTGTGAGCCTCTACGCCCGGGGGACCGCCGCCTTGCCTAAGAGAGCGCTGGCAACCTGGTCGCTGAGGGTGTTCCAGCTGTAGGTGCTCTGAGCGAGCACCCACGCCTTCTGGCCGCGTACCTCCAGCTCTGATCTTGAGAGGAGTGCGTGCACAAGCGCATCGGAGAGCGCCTCAACTCCATCGCCCTCTGTCACCCAGCCCACCCCCTCCCTTCGAATGATCTGCGCGGTCTCGGTGCGCGGGGTCGAAAGCACGGGACGCGCGACTGCAAACGCATCGAACAACTTGATGGGGAGTGCGACATCCATGTACTCATTTGGCGGATGCGGAATGACTAGTAGTGCCGCTTGGCTTGTGGCGGCATGAATGCCAAGAAATGTTGGAGATGAGATGTGCACCCACGGAAGGTGCTGCGTAGCCGTTCGGAGTTCGTGCACATAGTTTTCGGCAGTAACGCTATTCGCCGCCAGCCAGAGGTGAAGCTTGAGCCCTGAGATCTGCGCTCGGGCACGCTCCGCCGCAGCGATCAGGTCTTCAATACCTCGTCCTCGGGCAGCTCCGCTCGCCATGCCAATGATTGGCTCGCTGGGAAGTGGCAAGGGGTTGATTCCAGAGAGCGCCGTTCCATTTGGGACAACCAGCAAACGATCGTCGCTCAGTCCGGCATAGTGGGCGAACGATCTGCTTGGCACTATCAGCGTCTCAAAGTTTGCTGTGTTTGAGTTCCACATCTGCATGCGTCGTTGCGTCAACACGTCATCAAGTTCTACCTTCATCGCCTGTGCTTGCAACACAGGATGATCGTGCAAGTCAACCGCCATCCAGCGGACAGTCTCGCGCGTTGGCGTAAACATTGAGGTCTTTAGGAGGCCAGTAGCAACTGCAAAGCCCGGCCTCCGTAGAGGATTGAGCCGCGAGTTCATGCGCTGGAAGACGGCATTGCGAATTCGGCCACGTCTAGGCAGAACGGTGGCTTGGGTTTGTGCAGCGAGGCTGTTGAAGACGTTGCTCCTTCGCAAGCTACCGCCGTATATCAGGGGCTTTGGCTCGCCGAAGATGGTCCAGTTGTCTTTCATGTCAGTTTTCGTATGGTAGCGTGTCGAACATGAAGCCGTCGCAGAAAACTTCGTTAATCATTGGCTCAATCAACACCGCCGGCCAAGGCACATCATGGTCGCGAGCCGTTCGGCAGCACACGAATGCCTCGGCAATCTCTTGGCAAGCAGAGGGCGTAACGGGGAACAGCCCGCTCCGCTTCTCGGTCGACGAAGTCATTCCAGCTCGCGACCTGTCACGATCCGGCTTCATTCGAAGACTTCTTCAACTCAACAGGGTCGCGAGCCATGTGCTGCTGGAGAGTGGTCGCACGCACATCGTTCGTGGGTCAAAGGCGGCGACACTTGTTGCCGCCATCGTTCTACGAGTGCTTGGTACCAAACCAGCCATCGTCTTTCACGGGAGCGACATTCGGGTACCAAGCATCTATCGAGCGTCGCATCCGGGAACACTCTTCTCGGACCCAAGTGAGCCGCGCACCATGACGCTGGAGAGAACAACCCGCGCGATGCATGCGTTTCTGAAGCGTTGGCCCTTTCCACTCTTCGTCTCCACGCCAGACCTTCTGCGCTACCTACCAGGTGCGACGTGGATTCCCGTGATTCCAGAACCCGAATGGTTTGCACCAATGGCTCCTATTGAGACCACCCGCCAGAGACCACGCTTCCTGCATCTGCCCTCGAATCGTGAGAGCAACAGCAGTGACGAGACCGAGGCGACCATGCGCAAACTGGCCGATGAGGGGCTGGTTGAGTTTCGCACGCTCTCAGGG
>RGBZ01000038.1 GCA_009919365.1 bacterium | reverse complement strand
CGAGCATGATCATGATCCCCAGCGCGATTCGTCGGAGCGCGTACTTAATCATTGGCCGACCTTTCTCCGGGTCTGATTGGTAGGGAGTGTAGCCCTCCGCCTAGCGGAACGCCACGTGGTCCGTAAAGCACTCGCCGCGAGTCCCTCCCGAAGGAGGATCCTCGCGGCGAGTGTGGTTTCTACCGCTGTAGAACCCCTAAGTGCTCTTAGTTCGCAGCTGCGACGTCGAGCTCGTAGGCGTTCCAGATTGGGCCCCATGCCTGATGGGCAAGGTACCCGGACACATTGGCCGAGACCAACGTGATATCGAGCCAGTAGTGCAGCGGAATCACGACGGTGTTTGCCGCCATGAGGTCCTGCACGGTGTACATCAACGCCTTCTGCTCTTCAACGTCCACCGAGGTCTTGACCGCCTCAAGGGCCGCATCAAGCTCTGGGATGTTGACGAACTGATCGTTGCCGCCACCGTTCGCTTCGGTCTGGCTCGAGTGGAACGAGTCGTACCCGCTCGGCTCAACCGAGGTGATGCCGAAGGCATGCAGCGCAACGTCATACGAGCCCTGCGCAAGGTTGCACTTCGTGTTTGGCGGCGTGTCCGTCAACGTTCCGAAGAGCGTGCCTGAGCCGACCTGGTCGACGATTCCCTTGATGCCCACTTCCTTCAAGGCTGCGACGAGCAGCTGAAGGGTGGCGCCACGGGTTGGCTTCATCGTGGTGCAGAAGTCGATGATGGCCTCTGTCTTCTTGCCATCAATGACCTTGTCCACGATGCCGTTGTTGTTCGTGTCAACCCATCCACCATCGGCAAGGGCCTTCTTTGCAAGCTCCGGGCTGTTGTCAGCCGGGATCTGGCTCGAAATGTCCTTGTAGAAGAAGAAGGCTGGGAGCTCCGAGTTCGTCGCAACGAAGCCGGTGCCATTCTGGATCTGATCCAGATAGCCCTGGCGGTCTACGACGTGAGCGATCGCCTGGCGGATCGCCAGGTCAGAGGCTGGGCACCCACCACCGCGCGCTGCGCGGGTTGGGAGCGCGCCATCTACGTCTGCCTCGGCCGGTGCCCCGTCGGAGCAAACAGTCGTGGAGAAGTTCGGGCGAAGGAACTCATAGGTGAACGCAGGTAGAGTCCTCTGCTCGTCACCAAGGTCCTTGGTTGGTGCGTACTGGCTGCCGTCAAGGTCGGTGACCATGTCAAGCTCGCCAGCGCGGAACTTCGCAGTACAGGTTGCAGGCGAGCCGCACACGACGTACTTAAGTCGTGCGAGCTTGGCCTGCTTGCCGTTGCGAGGATCCTTCCAGTATGGGTTACGAACGATCACCGTCTCGACACCGGTCGTGCGGCTTTCGTACTTGAATGCACCGCTGGTTGGCACATTTGGCAGGTCCTTGGTGCGGTAGCCCGCGCCCAAGAGCATGTCGTTCGAAACGTCGGTGGCAGGGTTTCCGCCAACAACGCTACCAACGGTGAACTTGCTGAAGTAGTGCTTTGGCGCAACGGATGGGCCGTACTTCAGGTTCTGATAGATCTTCGAATAGTGAACGACCATCGTGTTGCCGTTGCAGTCGATCGCCGAGATATCCTCGGTGCCAACTTTGGAGACGGCAGTGTTCTTTGGATCAAGGATCCACTCGCGCGCGTACTGATAGTCGGCGCAGGTGAGATCAACTCCGTCAGACCACTTCCATGGGCGGAGCTTCCAGGTGACGGTCGCGGCATCGCCGTTCACGCCAGGAACCTGAATGCCGCCGTTGGCCTTCGATGGGGCCTCTTCGGCCATCCATGGCTCAAGCTCAAGCTTCTCGTTGAGTCGGAGCAGGCCGTCGTGCGTTGCGCCGACGATGTTCGACGACATCACGGTGCTATAGAAGAATGGGTTCAGCGAGTCCGCGTCCTGATAGTCACCGATGAGCAACGTTGCTCCGGTGACCGTCGAACCGGTCGACCCGCCGCATGCCCCGGCAACGAGTGCGGCAGCGACCGCAAAGGTTGCGAGTAGCGACCTCTTTCGCATGTGTTTCCTCCTTATCGGCAGACCCATCAGGGACGCCGTTCAGACTTGAAGCGCGATCTGCGCTTGGCGGAATCCTATCTGATGCGGGGAGGGGAATACCAGAGGGGGAGCGCAGGGTGGAGCGTGCTGGAGCGAGGCGGATTGTTACGGCTGGAGGCGGCGTCTCTCCCAGGTCCCGTCGGGGGCGGGCTGAAGGTACTCGAAGCGGTCGTGGAGGCGGTTCTTGCCCCCCTGCCAGAACTCCCATTGGGAGGGGGTCACGCGATAGCCGCCCCAGTGAGGCGGCAGGGTTGGGAGAGCCTCTGGGGTGGGGGCGTGGGTTTGTGCGGCAGCGGCCAGGGCTCTCTCTAGGGCCGCCCGATCGGCGATCGGCTCGCCCTGGGCGCTCGCCCAGGCACCGAGCTGGCTCTCAAGCGGGCGACTTGCAAAGTAGGCCGCTGATTCGGCCTCCGATAGGCGGGTCACAACGCCGGAGAGGCGCACCTGCCGCTCCAGGGTCGGCCACCAGAGGGTGAGGGCTGCGGTTGGCCTGGCGGCGAGGTCTCGACCCTTTCGGCTCCCGTGGTTCGTATAGAAGTCGATCCCCTCGGGGCCGATGCCGCGGATCAGGATCATGCGGACGCTCGGGTTCCCCGCCTCGTCGGCTGTGGCGAGGGCGGCGGCGAGTGGCTCGGGGACCTGTTCGGCGATCGCCTCGTTTACCCAGCGGTGGAACTGGTCGACGGGGTTAGGGAGAAGATCGTTGGCGTCGAGACGTCCGCGCTGGTAGTTGGAGCGATCGCCGAGTGGCTGGCTGCTCATCGGCGTCAGGCGAGTCCGGCCGGCGCCTCGAGTCGCGACTTGAGGTCGCCGAGGAATGCGGCGACCAGCGCACCATCGACAGCGCGGTGATCGGCGGAGAGCGTTGCGGTCAACATGGTGCGTGCCACCACGGCGCCGTCGCGCACCACGGCGCGTGACTCACTTCGACCCGTCGCCAAGATCGCCACTTGCGGCGGCGTGACGATGGCGGTGAACTGCGTCACCGGGAACGAGCCGAGGTTCGAGAGGGTGAAGGTCTGCTCGGTGAATTCGGCGGGGCGCAACTTTCCGATCTTCGTGCGCGCAACCAGGTCACGCAGCTCTGTTGAGATAGTGGCGAGATCTTTTGCTGCGCAGTCAAGCAGTGCCGGTGCTACCAAGCCGTCAGGAATGGCAATCGCGATACCGATGTTGATCGGCGTGGAGCGCTCGAGAGCCTCGCCCTCCCACACGGCATTGAGTGCGGGGTAGGCGGCCAATGATTGCGCTAGTGCGCGAACAAGCCATGCCGTTAGCGTCACGCGATCGTCCCCAGTGCGGCCTGCGTTGAGTGCCACGTTCGCGGCAACGACCGCATCCATTTCGATGTCGGTCGAGACGTAGAAGTGCGGCGCCTTTGCTTTGGATTCCACCATGCGACGGCTGATCGCTGTTCGCATTGGCGTGAACTCAACGGGCGTTCGCCCTGGCTTCAGCATGCGCGAGTTCGGCTTACTTGCCGTCTTCGACGTAGGCGATCACCGCACCAACGGCGACTTCGGCGCCCGCGGCATGCACGATCTCAACGAGCGTTCCCGCGGTTGGGGCTTCGAACTCCACCGTAGCCTTCTCGGTCTCAAGCTCGCCGATTGGCTGACCTGCGGTCACGGTGTCGCCGACCTTTACCGTCCAGGCGCCGATCTTGCCAACCTCGCTGTCGTAGCCGAGTCGGGGCATCTCCACTGGTACGCGCATCGCATCCCTCCTTGGGCGGGCCACGGGCGGCTCGCACGCTCTTGCCTCCCCACGAGGGGTGGCGTTGGGGTCAGTGTAGCCCCGCGACTAGCGCTGTGACTCCAGGGCCGTCTCAGCGGGCATCTCGTTCGCAGAATGGATGCGGGTAGCGCTGTTCCAGTCGTCGCCCACGTCGGCGGTCGCCGCCGCCACCACGCGGAAGGCTCCCGTGACGAGAAAGATGCCGACGTATGTTGCATAGGTAATGGGCAGGAGTGCCAGTACCGCAACACCAACCGCCTGCCCCGCAGCGAGGGCGGCGGCGTTGGTGGCGCCGTAGATGGACTGCGCGCGAACCGATTCGCCCGGGGCTGCCAGCCGCAGGAGTCGCTCCTGTGCGGAGAGGATGCCGGCCGCAAATCCAACGGTGATCACCACCGTCACCACCAAGAGGACGATAGGGGCATAGGGATTCCATGGTCCCGCGAGGAGCGATGAGCCCATTCCAATCCCACGAACCAAGAGTGAGACTCGGTAGAGTCGACTTGCAGATCCGTGCTCGAGCCATGCGCCAATGAGGATGGATCCGATCAGCGCTGCAGCAGAGCCAACCGCGGCAAGGAGGATGGCGTACGCGGCATCCTGCTTCAGGATGACGATTGCGTAGACCGACAAGTAGGGGGCGAACCCTGCGCCAACGGAGGCGATGGCATTCGTGCGGAGGAATCGGCGCACTGGTGATGAGAGTGGGCCAGATGTTGCGGCACGACCAGCGGAAACGGCGCCCGGGCGTGGGAGCCCTCGCAGCGCGCGCAGGAAGAGGAGGCTGGCAACGAGGCCACCGATAAATGCCGGCGCATAGATGAGAACGCCCCAGTCTTGTTCACCAACGCGAACGAGCAGCGCCACCGGAACGAGCAGTACGGAGCCGAGCCCGAACTGAATGGCGAGGGCACGTGGCGCAACGAAGCGGCGTTCACGTTCAGGGAGGATTCGACCGAACCAGGTCTGTACGTTTGCACCAGCGATCGCCTGCGCGGTGGCACCCACGCCGAATCCGATCGCGATCAGTCCGATGCCGGCGAGGGGCGGGAGGAGTCCAGCGGCGATCGCCACCACCACGGCGATGTAAAGGATTGGACGCAGGAGTGCGGCCGCACCGATCAGGAGGGTGAGCCGACGTAGGTCGCCACCACTCTTGCGCAGCGCCGTTGGTATCAGCCCCTGCAACATGCCGCCAATGAAGGGGAAGAGGCCGACCAGCGTGGCGAGGGCTGGCGAGGCACCGAGCGTTGTGATGAGTGGGATCGAGAGGCTATCTCCGTTGAGCGCGACCGCGATGGCGTCGGAGATTGCGAGGGTGCGGAAGGCGGCGTAGCGGCCCGTGAGGAACCGCCGCCAGTCGGCGATCGCCCGACTCACCGTCCGTGGGCGGCGGCGCTGCTCGCCCGAACCTGCTCTTCAATGCGATCAATCTCGGTGACGATCGCGGAGCGGAGGGCATCGAGCTCATCCCGCGCCTTCTCAGTCGTGGAGTCAATCGCCGTGAGGGTCTTCTTGATCTCCTTCACGGAGTCAAGCCGGCCGCGTAGCGCGTCAATCGCGTCTTTCACCGCCGAGAGATCGGCGCCGCTCCCCTCAGACTTGGCGCGGATCAGCGCCGAGATGCGCGCGAGTCGATACCCAGCCTCGAGGATCGCTACATCTGGTGCTTCAGGATCGACGACGCAGTAGACGCCGTGCCGACTGATCACGAATGGTGAGGCACCCGCTGGCGCGGCCGCTTCGCTGAAGACCATCAGGGCGATCTCCGCCTTGCGATTCTCACGCGCTTCGGCGAGCTCCTTCTCGATGGCGGGCCCCGTCATCGCCTTGTCTTTCACCTCAACCACAATGCGCAGAACGCTTGCGGAGGCGTCACGACCGTTGATGGTGATCACCGCGTCACCCTTCTTCGAGTCGGGAACTGCGCCGGTGATGCCGCCCGTCCCTTCGATCTCATCGTTCGTGGCGCGGAGCAGTTCGGTGTATTCGGCTATGACGCGTGACTCAAAGTCGGCGCCCTTCGCCGTTCCCTTCTTGCGCTCGCCCTTCGCCGCCTTCTGCGACGCATCGAGCTCGACGATCTTCAACAGCACATCGTCAAAGCGCTTAGCGATCTCGGCGCGGAAGCCGCTCAGTGGCGACGCTTCACGCGTTGGGTCGAGCAGATGGGCGAGCTTGCTGGCATCGCCATCGAAGTAGGTGCCCAAGATGGTGTTAAGTTTGCCAAGCGCCGAGTCGCGACGATTCTCGTCGAAAAGGTCCTTCGTAAAGAGGGCGAGTTCGCCCTTATCCCCGAGGAAACGCTCCAGGGTCGCCGGCAGTGCGCCACCCTCGTTGGCGAACGTCTTGCGCAGGATCTCTTCCACCTCGGCGGTCGCCTTCTTGTTTGATTCGCCGGCGTCGGTGAGCAACTTGTCAAAGGCGCGACGCACATGATCCACATCAATGGAGCCACTCGCGCTCTGCAGTGCCATCAGGCCGACACGCATGGCGCGCTCGACGGTTTCGGCGCGGTCCTCGGGGGTGCGGCTCTCTAGGAAGCCTGCGAGGGCGCGATCAACGACCTCAAGGGAGGCGATGCGGATGCGGTCGCCGACGATCTCGACCTGGGTCGGCTTGTTCGCCGAACTGATCGGAACGATCTCGGGAACGCGCTCGCCGTTCATCTACCGGAGAGCGATCAGGCCGCAGCCATCACAGAGGGCCACGATGGCCCGCTTCTCGCGGGCGTAGCCGGCGGTGTGGAGCACCCCTGGGCAGCCGACCGTGCGGCAGCGCCAGGCCCAGGCCTCGTCGCCGTCGGCCCCGTCGTAGGGGAGCGCCTCGGCGCTGAGCTTCTCGGCGAGTCCTTCGCGTGCACCCAGGGTCGCCGCGATCGCGGCGGCACGTTCCGCCTCACTTTCGCGCTTGTAGGGATACGACTGGGCGACGTTGGTTGGCATGGCGCCCTGCTGATCGTCTGGAACAAGTACCTCAACTCCACGGGGTCGGTCACGATCACCCCCGTCGATCTGGCAACGATCACACTCGCCTTCTATGTGACGGAGCTGATTGGCTCGCCGATCTTCGGCATCATCGCCGACCGCATCGGGCGAAAGCCGGTGATGCTGCTCGGGCCTCTCTTCGGCCTCGCGGCGGTGATCATGACGCCGTTCTCCATGACCATTCCACTCCTGATCGGCACGCGTCTCCTTGAAGGTGCCTCAACGGCAGCCAGCGTCCCCTCAATCCTCTCGTATGTTGCTGCCAAGACGAGCCACGACGCGGCGCTGCGGGGTCGTGTCGTCACCCTCTTTGAAGTGGCAACACTCGGTGGCCTCCTTGTTGCAGGAACGGCGCTAGCAGGTCCACTCTGGGCGATCTTCGGACCGGCGGCCTTTGCGGTGAACGGTGTGATCTACGTGCTCGCACTGCTCTTCTTCGCGTATGGCGTGAAAGACGAACACGCCGCGCCGGTGCCTCAAGCGGAGAATCGACTGCGCAAGTACATGAAGCTCTTTAGTCAGCGCGGCATCCTACTCTTCGTGCCGACCTGGGTTTCAATCAACGCCATCATCGGTGTCTGGGTGCCGCAGGGTCTCAACCTGTTGCTTGGTGACGAGACGGTCAACCTACCCGGACAGTTCCTACTCACCGGATTCGACTTTGTGGTCGTTACCTCCGCCTTCGCCTTCGTCGCGCTCATCGGCGGTGTTGGGCTCTTCTTCTGGGGGAATCGCTTCGCCAACTTCCGCCGCACCACGATGCTCCTGCTTGGCCTGATTGCCTTCATCGTGGCGATGGCCGCCATCTTCACCATCAATCGCCTCTCCGGCAATGAGCTGCCGCTCATCGCCCTCCTCTTCGCGATCCTCTGCGCCTCGATGTTCTTCATCGCCGGCGCAACACCCGCCGCGCTCGGCTTCTTGGCCGACGTCTCTGAGCGCTATCACACCGACCGAAGTGCAGTGATGGGCCTCTATTCAATCTTCCTCGGCCTCGGCCAGGTGATTGGCGTGAAGATTGCTGGTGACTTGGCGTTCACCTACGGCGTCGATGGCCTGGTCTATGCCACGCTCGGGTTCCTCGCCGTGGCGGGCACATTCCTGCTCATCCTGCGTCGAGTTGAGCACGAAATCCTGCTACCGAGCGCCCCCGGGCAACACCGCACGCACGGCTGATCCGCGCCGATAGAATCTAGGAGACGTCTGGGCGCTCTGCCCATACGCAAGTACGA
>RGBZ01000037.1 GCA_009919365.1 bacterium | reverse complement strand
ATGTCGGCGCCCACGTCGGGATACCTTGCGGTCCGTCGGTGAGGCGTGATCATAGCCCCCTACGGGCGTAGGGGTCAACCGCCTACGTGCGGGAGATCGTCGCTGTCAGGGGCGGCTGGCGCTGCGACGTCAGCTGAGGCTGGCGCGACGGCGCCGCTTGACGCGGTGAGCATGGCCTCAGAGGCTGGCACAGGCTGTGCCGCAACCGGGCGTTGGCCGAGCGCCTCGAAGAGGAGAATGGAGCCCGCAACGGCGGCATTCAAACTGGCAACCTTGCCCGCCATGGGAATTCGGACGAAGAGGTCGACCCGTTTGCGTACGGCGGGTGAAAGCCCACGCCCCTCCGCCCCAATCACGATGCAGAGCGGCCCACGCAGGTCCGCCTCGCGATACCCCTGGGCCGCCTCTGCCTCGGCGCCGACTACCCGAATCCCCCGCAGACGGAGAGCGGTGAGCTCATCGGCAAGGTTCTCAACACGGGCGACTAGGAGGTGCTCGACCGCTCCGGCGCTGGCCTTGATAGCCGCTGGCGAGAGCGGGGCGGCCCCCTTGCTGCCGATCAGGAGCCCGTGCACCCCCACCGCCTCGGCGCTGCGGATGAGGCTGCCGAAGTTCTGGGGGTCCTCGACTCCGTCGAGCGCGAGGATGAAGGGGGCCTCCCCGCGTGCGACGGCACGGGCAAGCAGGTCCTCGGGGGCGGCCTCGGGGCGCCGCTTCACGACCAGGGCGACCCCCTGATGCCCATCGAACCCGGACAGCTGGCCGATCAGGGCTCCCTCGACCTCAATGATCGGAATCCGCAGGGCAGTAGCGTGCAGAACCATCTGCTGCAGTGCGTCTCGGCGCTGAGGCACAACCAGGAGGCGGACCGCCTCGCGGCGAGCGGCGAAGGCCTCCTCTACCGGCCGGCGCCCCGCGATGACTTCGTGCTCTGGGCCAACCATGCCTGCAACCTGCAGAGAGATGGCGCGACGGGATGCCCACTGCTTTGCACCACCCGCGCTAAAAGTTGGGCGCGGCGCGCCTGGGCGGAAGCCGCCGGGACCGCCAGGTCCGCCGGGGCGGGGCCCGACTGGTCCGCCGGGGCGGAAGCCGCCGGGGCGCGGTGGTCGCGCGCGCTGATCGTCGCTCATGCCTGCGGCCCAGCCAGCCGCCAGCGCTGCCCATCGCGACCATCATCAATAAGCACGCCCAGGCTCGCTAACTCATCGCGCAGAGCATCGGAGCGTGCCCAGTCTTTGGCGGCACGGGCGGCAATGCGCTCCGCTAGAAGTGTCTCGGCACCCGGTGGAAGCACCGCGCGATCAGGGAGCACCGCGAGCACGCTGTTGAACTGTTCGAGAACGGCCATGAGCGCCTGTGCTCCTGCACCGCTGCAGTTCGTATCAAGGAGGCGATTGCCATCGCGCACCAGGTCGAAGAGCGCGGCGAGTGCTTCAGGAACGGCAAGGTCATCGTCCATCGCCGCGGAGAAGCGGCCCCAGCTCGCCTCGGCGAGCGCTGCCGCTCGCTGATCGGCATCCGTATCACCGGTTGCCATCGCGCTGCGTGCACCCAGTGCAGCGACGAAAGCATCAATGCGCGCGATGGCCGCCGCGGCTGCGGTGAGCGAATCGTCGTTGTAATTCAGGTTGGTACGGTAGTGCGCCGAGATCAATGCAAGGCGCAGAGCTCGTGGTTCAGCACCACCCGCGAGTAAGTCGCTCACACGTGAGATGTTGCCGAGCGATTTTGACATCTTGTCGCCAGAGACGTGCAGGTGTGCGCAGTGCATCCAGGTGCCGACGAATGGCTTACCTGTCGCTGCCTCAGACTGCGCGATCTCGTCTTCGTGATGTGGGAAGACCAGGTCGATGCCACCGGTGTGCAGATCAAACGACTCGCCGAGGTAGCGCATGCTCATCGCCGAGCATTCCAGGTGCCAGCCAGGTCGTCCTGGGCCGAGTGGGCCGTCCCACGATGGCTCCCCGGGCTTCGCCGCCTTCCACAACACAAAGTCTCGAACGTCGTCCTTGCTGTACTCGTCGGCCTCAACGCGCTCGCCCACGCGCATCGCCTCGGGATCAAGTCGAGCGAGCCGACCGTACGCTGGCCACGAAGCAATCTTGAAGAAGATTGACCCATCTTCGGTGCGATACGCGTGCCCACGGTCAAGGAGTTGTTGCACCAGGGCGATCTGTTCTGGAATGTGCTCCGTCGCACGGGGCATCTCGTCGGGGGTCGTCATTCGAAGGGCGGCCATGTCAGCGCGGAAGACCGCCTCCCAGCGATCGGTGAGCGCGCGAATCTCTACACCCTCTATCGCTGCGGCACGGATGATCTTGTCGTCAATGTCGGTCAAGTTCACGACCCAGCGCACGGTGCGGCCACTCGCGCGGAGCCAGCGCACGAGCGTGTCGGCGAAGAGGAAGCTCCGGAAGTTACCGATATGTGCTGGTCCGTAAATCGTCGGACCGCATGAGTAGACGCCGACCTGTTTTGGATCGAGGGGCGTGAAGGGTCGGGTCTCCCCGCTCATCGTGTCGCGGAACTGCAAGCTCACTCCGAGGTACCCCTTCGCTGCGCGACCAGGATGGCGGCACAGCGAATCGCCTTGCCGGCACCCTCGTCGCCAACAAGATTACCGCTCGACGCCTTCGCGCTAACGCGATCGACGGGAATGCCAAGGAGGCTGGCCACATTTGCACCGATCTCTTCGAGGTGTGGTGCGAGCTTCGGTGCGCTGGCGGTGATCAGCAGATCAACCCAGAGCGGTTGCACGCCGACTGCGGCGGCGCGTTGGACGCTCTCGGCGAGGAGGGTGCCACTGGCGATCCCCTTCGGCGTCGCCTCAGTCGCAGGGAAGAGTCGGCCCAAATCGCCGAGCCCGGCGGCACCAATGAGGGCATCTGCGACGGCATGGAGCACCACATCACCATCCGAATGCCCAACAAGCGCAGGGCTCTCCGGGAAAGCTCGGCCGCCAAGATGCAGGGTGCCACTCTCGCCGACTGGATGGGCGTCATCACCCCACCCAACGCGGATGCGGCTCCCAGGGAGCGAAGAGAGGATCTCACTGAAGGAGACCGTCGGGTCGGACGGCCGCAGCATTGCGCCAACCGAGAGGATGTCGTCGGGCTCAGTCAACTTGCGCAAGCGTGCCGATCCTTGCACCAGCTCAACGGCAACGCCGATCGACTCAAGGACGCTCGTATCGTCGGTCGCCGCTGTAGCCGTGGCGAGCGCAGTCGCAAAGGCAGCAACATGTTGCGCGGCGATCCCCTGCGGTGTTTGTGCCGAGACCACGCCCGCGCGATCAACGCTGCCTGAGCTGTGTGTGGTGGCATCGCCAGGAGCGGTCGGTGCAATGCGCTTTAGCGTGTCGGCGATCGGCATCACGGGTGCGGCAGCACCGCGCTGGCGGGCGGCGGCCACGACGCGGAGTGTCACATCAGCTTCAATTCCAGGACGGGCTGCGTCGTGAATGAGAAGGACGTCGCTCGCCTCCCCAGGAGCACGATCAAGCGCATGAAGGCCCGCAGCAACTGACGCAGAACGAGTCTCGCCACCAGGAACCACAGCAACCACGGCGCTCGGGACCCAAGGAAGGGCGGCGTAGGTAGCAACACGATCCTGGGCGGTAACGACGATGATGCGCCCAACGCCAGGGGTTGCCGCGAACGACTCGAGTGACCAGCGCAACGCCGGCTTTCCAGCAATGGGGATGAGAGACTTGTCGACGCCACCCATCCGCAGGCCAGAGCCCGCTGCAACGACGATGACGTCAAACGTTGCGTCGCTACTCACCGAGCGCCTCGGTGATCGCTTCGCGCAAGGTTCGAACGGCGATCACCTTCATCCCCTCGGGCATCGGTTCGCTCGCGGCACCGCGCCGGGGCGCCGGAACAATCGCTGTCGAGAATCCGTGCCGCGCTGCCTCACGCAGCCGACGCGCCAGCCCTGAGACTTGACGCAACTCACCAAGGAGTCCGACCTCACCCACTGCCACGAGTGCTCGATTGATCGGGCGGTCACTCTGCGATGAGGCGAGTGCAAGGGCGAGTGGTAGATCGAGGGCGGGCTCGTCAAGGGCGATGCCGCCCACTAGGTTGGCGTAGATGTCGCGGTCGCTCAACGCAATCCCAGCGCGGCGCGAGAGCACCGCAGATAAGAGGGAGAGACGCGCAGTATCGAGCCCCCGACCAGTACGTCTCGGCGTGCCGTATGCCGTACCAGCCACGAGCGCCTGCACCTCAACCAACATTGGGCGGCTCCCTTCGAGGAGTGGTGCGACAACAGCCCCTGGAGCACGCTCGTCACGTTCGTCAATGAATGCGCGGCCAGGATCTTCAATTCCGGCGAGACCCTTCTCGCCCATCTCGAGCAAACCGAGCTCATCGGTCGAGCCGAAGCGATTCTTGGCGGCGCGCAGCGTACGCAGGGTGCCGTGGCGGTCACCATCTAGCATGATCACTGCGTCGACTAGGTGTTCCAGTGTCTTTGGTCCAGCGATGCTCCCCTCTTTGGTGACGTGGCCGACAAGGATCACTGCGGCCCCGGTCGCACGTGCGACACCAGCGAGCATCTCCGCACTACCGCGTACCTGTCCCACAGTTCCTGCGGGTCCCTCGAGTTCATCGAGTGTCGCGGTCTGAATGGAGTCGACAATCAGGAGGGTTGGGCGGCCGCTCTGTGTCGCTTCTGCAATAGCACCAACCTCACTCGCGGCGAGAATCTCAACGCTATCTGCGGCAACCGTCGCCATGAGGCCAAGTCGTTCGGCACGGTCCGCAATCTGTGCTGCCGACTCTTCGCCCGACGCGTAAAGGACGCGACCACCGGTGAGCGCTATCCCAGCCGCGGCTTGCAGCAGCAACGTACTTTTGCCGATACCCGGTTCGCCGCCAAGCAGGATGATCGATCCAGGCACGGCACCACCACCGAGGACACGATCTAGCTCAGGTACGCCGAGTGGGAGGCGCGGGGCGCGATCCGCGCTGGCTAGACGGAGCGGTTGCGGCTGAGTCGGTGCAGATACGGCCCTTCCGCCAGCGGCACGAGCGCGCGCGAAGGGGCGATCACGCACAGTTTCCACGAGCGAGTTCCAAGAGCCGCAACTGCGGCAGGGATTTTCGAGGGCGGGCGTCTCAAAGGCGCACGTTTGACAGAGCCAGATGCTCTTGCGCTTCGCCATTCGGCGAACGTACTAGTCGACTGCGCCGACCGGCTCGGCCGGCACAGCGGCGGGCAAAGCTACCCCCTCTTCGCGAATCATGATGGCGATCACGCCATCAACAAGATCAACCACATACGATGCACCGATCGGATCCTCACCCTTGAGCAGCCGCTCGGCAAGCGGATCCTCGATGAGCGACTGAATGGTGCGACGTAGCGGGCGTGCACCGTACGATACGTCGTACCCGACCTTGATGAGGTGGTCCTTCGCCGCGTCGGTAATGGCGAGGTCGTGCCCCTGCGTGCGCAGCTGCGCCACGACGCGCTTCACGAGTAGGTCGACGATACGACGCATCTCCTCCTGGTTGAGCGGCCGGAAGACAATGCGGGAATCGACGCGATTCAGGAACTCTGGGCGGAATGCTTTCTTGAGCTCTTCATCAACCTTCTCGCTAATCAGCGTGTACTCGTCAGCAGCGCGAGCAGCCTCGCCCTCGCCGCGCGAGCGGAAACCGAGCGACGACGGGGTCTGAATCTGTCGCGCACCGAGGTTTGAAGTCATGATCAGGATGACGTTGCGGAAATCAACGCGGCGCCCCTTTGCATCGGTGAGCTGTCCGTCCTCCAGGATTTGCAGCAAGATGTTAAAGACCTCGCTATGCGCCTTCTCAATCTCATCAAGCAGCACGACT
The DNA here is from genome assembly GCA_009919365.1 of bacterium. Next base: position 2,164 of record RGBZ01000037.1, on the reverse strand, counting down.
GAGTACGGGCGACGTCGAATCGCTTCCGTTAGCTGCCCACCATCGTCAAAGCCCACGTAGCCGGGAGGTGCACCAACGAGGCGGCTCGTGTTGTGGCGCTCCATGAACTCGCTCATGTCGATCTTCACAAGTGCATCTTCGGTGCCAAACATGAACTCGGCGAGTGCTTTCGCAAGCTCGGTCTTTCCAACGCCAGTCGGCCCAAGAAAGAGGAAGCTGCCGATTGGACGCTTCGGATCCTTGAGGCCGGCGCGGGCGCGACGTACGGCGCGGCTCAGCGTCGAAATCGCCTGCTCCTGTCCAACCACGCGAGCGCTGAGCGTCTCTTCCATCTTGAGGAGCCGCGCGGTTTCGGCTTCGGCCAAGCGCATCACTGGAATGCCGGTCCACATGGAGACGACAGAGGCGACCTCCTCTTCGGTGACAACGGGGCGCGTGTCCGCGCGCGACTCGGGCATGGCGGGGGCGGCAAGCGCAATGGGCGTATCGGTCGCAGCCACAGGAGTGGGGGCGGGTGCCGTGGTTCCTGGAGCTGGCGGAAGATTAAGGCTGAAACGCCAAGCTCGGTCAAGCTCTTCAATGCGGCTCTTCAACCCCTCGCCCTGGTTGCGCAACGAGAGGGCGCGGTCAAACGCGCCGGCGGCCTCAGCGTCGCGCTGATCTCGCTCAACAGCATCTGCCTCACGGCGCGCCGAACGCAGGTCGGCGGGTGGCGACGAGTGTCGCAACATCACGCGGCTTGAGGCTTCGTCAATCACATCAATCGCCTTATCTGGCAGCTGTCGATCGCTGATGTAACGGACGGAGAGCTCCACCGCCGAGGATAGTGCCTCATCAGAGATACGAACCTTATGGTGCGCTTCGTAGCGCGGGCGTAACCCCTTCAAGATCTCAATCGTCTCGTCGGCAGAAGGCTCGGCGACGAGCACCTGCGCGAAGCGGCGCTCAAGAGCTGGGTCCTTCTCAATGTGCTTGCGATACTCGTCGAGCGTGGTTGCACCAATGCACTGGATCTCACCGCGGGCGAGTGGTGGCTTCAGAATATTTGCTGCATCAATTGCGCCTTCGGCGGCGCCCGCGCCAACAAGCGTGTGCAGCTCATCCACAAAGAGGATGGCGTCGCGCGAGGCTCGCAGCTCTTCGAGTACCTTCTTCAGTCGCTCTTCAAACTCACCTCGATACTTTGTGCCAGCAACGAGTGAGCCCATGTCGAGAGTGACGACGCGCTTGTCGAGCAGCGGCGCAGGGACGTCGCCCTTCACGATGCGCTGCGCGAGCCCTTCGGCGATCGCTGTCTTACCGACACCAGGCTCACCAATCAGCGCTGGGTTGTTCTTCGTTCGTCGCGCGAGCACTTGGATGACTCGCTCGATCTCTTTCTCGCGGCCAATTACAGGATCGAGTCGCCCGGAGCGAGCCGCATCCGTGAGATCAATGCCGAGGGCGTCGAGGGTTGGGGTCTTTGAGCCGCTGCGGCGCTCGGCTGGCTGGGCGGTCGGAGTCGATGATTGGCTGAGGACGCGCACCACCTCATGGCGCACCTTCTCTAGGCTCACGCCGAGGGATTCCAACACGCCAGAGGCGATTCCCCCCTCTTCGCGAACGAGGCCGAGCAACAGGTGCTCGGTGCCGATGTAGTTGTGGCCCAAACGGCGCGCCTCGTCAATCGCGAGTTCGATGACCTTCTTCGCCCGGGGCGTGAGGCCGATCTCGCCAACGACGGGGCGCTCTCCCCGACCGATGATGAACTCAACCGCCTGGCGAACCTTGGCCAGCTCGACGTTGAGGTTCTCGAGGACCTTCGCCGCAACGCCTTCGCCCTCGCGAACAAGGCCGAGCAGCAGGTGCTCAGTGCCGATGTAGTTGTGGTTGAAGCGCTGCGCCTCGTCTTGGGCGAGCGTCAGCACCTTGCGGGCGCGATCCGTGAAGCGATCGAAGCGGTCAGCCGTGGCCATGCGCTCCTCCGATCCCCGCTCCCAGGCGTAGGTCGCCAGGCACTTGTGCGGAGTGGAAGTCTACCACTCCGCTTGGGCGCTTCACGAAGGGGCTCAACGCCCCCGCGCGGCTAGGCCTGATCGGAAGGGGCCTCGGGGGCGGCGTCGGCGAGGGCCTCTTCAATGGCCTCCGTCGCGCTCTCGCCGTCATCGGCCTTCTTTGGGGCGCG
>RGBZ01000036.1 GCA_009919365.1 bacterium | reverse complement strand
TGGTCCCGCGCTGTGAATACGAACTCCTGGCTGCAATCCATGCAGACCAAGTTCTTGTCTGTGTACATTCCGTTCACTCCTAGTTCTGGCTCGCCTCGTGGTCCGATGCTGGTCTCGCGAGCCCTGGATGGGAACGGTTGACTGATCTCGGTCGCGTGCGTGCGTGCTTATGCCCACCGAAGCCCGGGGGACCTCCATAGCATACGGCATCACGCTCATCTCTCATAGGGGCTGCCCTACAATCACTCCCAACGGGGTGCCGCTGGCCCCCCGAAGACGCGTGGAGGTCCCTACGAATGCCCAGTCGAACGCTCGTTTCCGCACTCGCCGCTGAGGCGATCGGTACCTTCCTCTTCTTCGTGCTCGGAGCGGGCGCGGTGATCATGAATGCCCAGACCGGCGGGGATGTCGGCCTGGTCGGTATCGCCCTCGCCCACGGCCTCGCCCTTGCCGCCCTGGGCACCGCCTTCGCCCCAATCAGCGGCGGGCAGTTCAATCCGGTGGTGACCGTGGCCCTTTGGCTGGTTGGCAAGATCCGCACCGTTGAAGGCATCCGTTACATCGTGGCCCAACTGGTCGGCGCCGCCGCTGCTGGGTTCGCCCTCAAATTTGCGTTTGGTGGCTTCGACGCGGGTGATACCGCCTGGTCCATTGCTGGTGGTGGCGCTCCGGGCATTGCTGCTGGCCTGACCCAGGTCACGGCGATCGCCGTCGAGGCAGTCCTCACCGCAGTCTTGGTCTACGCCGTGTTGCTGACCGCCGTTGATAAGCGCGCACCACAACTCGGTGCGCTCCTCGTCGGTGGCGTGATCATCGCCGACATCATGGTGGGCGGACCGCTCACAGGGGCAGCGATGAATCCAGCGCGGTGGTTCGGCCCGGCAATTGCGTTCGGTGACCTCTCGGGGGCCGTCGTCTACATCGCTGGGCCGCTTATCGGCGCGGTCCTTGCCGCGCTCTCCGTTCGCTACCTCTTCGCCGAGCGCTAATGCCGGGCGACGATTGGGCGGCGCAGCGCCCTTCGTGGCTGAAGGCGGCGCAGCGCTGGTTCGGTCGACTCATTGGGCTCGTTGCACCGCTGCATGCGCGCCTGGCCCTTGCGACGAACGGTTGGGTGTCACCAAACCTCGGTGGTCGGCCGGGAATCATCCTGGAGACGATTGGTCGAAAGAGCGGCGTGCCGCGCCGCGTGGTGCTCACCTATCTCCCCGACGGAGATCGCATTGTGGTGATCGCCAGCAACTATGGGCGTGAGGGGCATCCCGCCTGGTATCGCAACATTGAAGCCGAGCCGAGCGTCACGATCATCTACAAGCGCTTCCGACGCCCGTATCGCGCTCGCATTGCAGTCGGCGAAGAGCGGCTGAACTATCTGCGGGCAACGGACGATGCGACGTACGGCGTCTACGCAGCGTACGCGCGAAAGACTTCGCGGGAGATCCCAGTCGTCGTTCTTGAGCCAACGCCTAAATGAGCGGAGCTGCTGCCGCACTCAGCACCGCGCGCAGGCGACTTGTTGTTGACTCGCTTGGCATCTGGGCCATTGCCATCATCGTTGGCGGCATCTTCGGCTTCACCGCCCGTCAGGGTGGCCTCTCGCTGGTTGAGGCGATCGCCTTCAGCTCGATTCTCTTTGCCGGCGCAGCACAATTTGCTGCCGTTGGCCTGATCGTCGTTGGTACGCCGTGGCCATCGATCGTGCTGCTGGTTTGGCTGCTCAATGCGCGACATCTTCTCTACTCCGCCTCGGTTGCACCGTACACCGCGAAGCTTTCGCTAAAACTCCGGGCGGCGCTCGCGTATCTGCTCACCGATGAGGCGTTTGCGCTGACCACGGCACACATCGCACGCCTTGGCCGTATTGACGTGAAGGGGGCCTGGTACGCAGGGATCACGATCTTCGTTCCCTGGAATGTGTCGACGATTGCTGGATGGCTCGCGGGTGCAGCACTCCCCGACCCTGCGACCATCGGTCTTGATGTTGTCTTCGCGGCGGCAATGGCTGGGCTCGCCATTGGGCTGGTGAAGGATCGCGCGGCACTCGTGGCACTGATCGTTGGGTGCGGCAGTGCAGTTGCTGCGGCGCTCGTTCTTGACTCAAGCGCAGCGATCATGATCGGTGGACTTCTTGGGCCGTTCGCGGGGCTCGCACTCTATCGGAGGCGCGCGTGAACAACGACCTCTTGAGCGCTGATCTAGTTCCGCTCGCAGCCCTCGGCGGGCTCGGCACGTATGCTGCGCGAGCGCTGCCCATGCTCGTTCCTGGTATTGATCGACTCCCTCCTATCTTCCTCGAGTACCTGCGGCTGATCGGCCCGGCGGTACTCGGTGCGATTGCCGCGACATCGGTGTTCGTGCAGCGCGGTGCATTCACTATTGGGCCAGAGGCTGTAGCCGTGTTCGCTGGTGCCGCCGTAGGGCGCTGGCGTGGCAACTTGCTGTTGGGCATGGTCGTATCGGTGCTTGTGGTGCTTGCGCTGCGCGCTACGATTGGCTCCTGATGAGAATCACCGAAGCAGATCTCACCCCCATCGAGGCGAAGCTCGTGGCGGCGGCGCGCGCCATCCGCCCGCGCGCCTACGCGCCGTACTCTGGCTACACGGTTGGCGCCGCTGCGGCCGATGAGAACGGCGGCATTCACGTTGGCGCGAACATGGAGGGCGTTGACTACACCCTTACCGTGCACGCCGAGCAGCACACCATGAATGCGATGCGCCTGGCAACCGATGCTCGAGCCGTTGCACTGGCATTCGCGGTGCAGTCGCCGGCCGAGGCACCAGCCCCATGCGGAATCTGCCGTCAGCGGATCCGTGAGTTCGCGGCGTCACTCTCTATTCCGATCGTTGCCGTGAACCTTGACGAGCGACTCGAAATTCTGCGAATCAATCGCTACCCGTTCGATCTGCTCCTGCCGAACTCCTTTGGCCCGGAGAACATCGGAAAATAAAAACGCCCCGCCGCGGCATCAGCCGCAACGAGGCGCGTTTATCTGATCGTCAGCGTTAGCTGCGAAGATCCTTATACGCCGCCCAGAGAACTGGAAGGCTTACAAGAAAGCCAAGCACGAAGACGATCGGGTCGTTCACTTGCTCTTCTTTGCGAGCAGGCTGCCGAGCGAAAGGATCGCTGGGACCCACAGGCCGATGTAGATGGCGGTCTCCGTGCTCTGGGGAAACCCAGCGCCGAAGTAGTGCGCAAGTGAAAGTGCAAGGCTGGCGACCGCAGCCACGATGTACAGGTTCTTCGAGTCCATGATTCCTCCCTTAACGTTTGGGCTGAACTTCAGCCCTGCGGAAAACGGTAGCCGATCCCCCGAAATAACTCAATCTCTCAGGGCTGGGGCTGAACCCTCATCGCCCGCAGTAAGTTCTACCCGCTCGATCTTCTCGCCTCGGTCCAGCACCTTCCTGGCTGAGGTTTTGATCTGCTCGATGTCCTTGTTCGCCTGCCCAAAGTGGCCTTCGAGGCTCTCAACGCGCTCCCCCAGGCGGCCGACGTCGTCGAGGATGAGGCGCACCTCACGCTGGATGAGGGAGGCCTGCGCGGCGATCTTGGTGTCGATGTAGACCGAACGAAGGTTGGTGAGCCAACCGTGAATGGTGTTTGGGCTGGCGAGATACACACGCCTCTTGCTAGCGTACTCCACAAGATCTGCGAAGTGCTGCAGGAGCTCACCGTAGATGGACTCTGCGGGAATGAACATGAGGGCAAGGTCACGCGTTTCGCCCTTAATGAGGTACTTCGACGAGATGTCGTCAATGTGCTTCTTGACGTCAACCTTGAACTGCCGCTCAGCGACGATCCGTGTGGCGTCATCACCGGCGGCAATCATGCTGCGATACGACTCGAGTGGAAACTTTGAGTCGACGGCAAGATCTCCGCCACGCTCGCCGAAGCGAATAAGGCAGTCAACGCGAGCGCGATTGGAGAGCGTCGCCTGAAACTCGTAGAGTTCGGCGGGAAGCACATCTTCGACGATCTGTTCAAGGCGCACCTCACCGAATGCACCGCGCGCTTGATTGCTCCCGAGGATCCCTACAAGATCAACAACCTGGCCCTTCAGCTCTTCAATCTGCTGTTGGGCCCGATCAATGATGCCGAGGCGTTCACCAACCTGTTGTAACTGCTCGGAGGTGCCCTTCGCGCCAGCCGCCAGAGCCTGCTGCACGCTTTCGCGATCGCGATTCGACTGCTCTGCCAGCCCTTGCACCATGGTCGCGAGCTGCGCCGCCTGAATTGCAGCACCCTGGTCGGGCGGGGTCGGGCGCCCAGCACGCAGGGCCGCATAGACCGATGCGACAGCGGCGATGCCAGTGAACAGTACGGCGAGTGCGACAAAGAGATCGTTCATGTCGCCCATCTTGCCCGATCAGTGTGCCGACTGTTTGGCACAGCGGCGCGGCCGTGAGGGTGGGCTAAGCGCCTGGAACAGGTGTTGCGCGCTCGAGGAACTCGGGGATGCGCGTCAGGTCGACGTTCCCACCGCTCAAGATAACGACGACCCGATCGCCGGGAATTACTGGGATGCGGCCAAAGAGGAGCGCGGCGAGTGCTGCGGCGCCAGCCGGCTCTACCACCTGCTTGAGCCGCTCCATCGCGAACCTCAGACCGCCGAGGATCTCTTCGTCTGGGAGGGTGACGAGTCCGTCGATGAGCGACGAGGCGAGGGGGAGATTCCACGAACCCGCATACGGGGCGGCGAGTCCGGCATCACCACCTCTACCGGGATGCCGTAGGCGCGGCCCGCCCACGCGTATGCGGCGGCGGCGTTGCCCGCGCTAAAGGTAATGATCCCGCGGCGTTTCACCTCATCGATGCCGAAGAACTCGACGAGTCGCGCAACACGATTCAGCATGCCGCGAACCTTGTAGGAGCCACTGCGCTGCAGATGCTCGGACTTAAATCGCACCCGTCCGTCGCCAAGGAGCGGCCCGCCACTGCGGCGGATTGCGTCGGCGGCGCCGACCGAGGAGAGGATCGGCGTGATGTGGAGCTTCCCTGCGGTGCGCTGGACCGCATCCTTGACCGCCTTCAGATCCATGCTGAACGGCTCACCCGTCAGGGGGTCGGTGGTCGGCAGTGGCGGATAGGCCGGGCGCTGTTCGCGAGCGGTCAGGTCGGGCATGAGGGGAACGGTAGTACATCCGCAGGGGGAGCAGGTAGCCTGTACGCATGCTGGAGATTCGACCCGCAACCTTTGAGGAGATCTTGAACCTACGCCATAAAGTGCTGCGCGCTGGGCGGCCGCTGGAGAGCGCCTACTACCCAGGCGATGAGTCGGGTGCCGGTGTGCATTGGGGCGCCTGGAGCGACGGTGAGCTCGCCGCCTGCGTCTCGCTCTATGCCGTTGAGGGACCCAGCACCCAGCTCCGCGGCGCGGCGACCGCGCCCGAGTGGCGCAACCAGGGGATCGGCGAGGCGCTGATGCGCGCCGCGATCGCCGCCTGGTGGTCGGACCCGAGTGCCCCGCGCGACCTCTGGTGCAACGCACGCGTCGCGGCCATCACCCTCTATGAGCGCCTCGGCTTTGTCGCCGAGGGGGAGCGCTTCGAGTTCCCCCAGGTCGGTCCGCATCAGCGGATGCGCTGGATCGCCCCATGATCGGCGCACTCTTCGGCGTGATCGCCGCCTTCTCGTGGGGTGGTGGCGACTTCTTGGGCGGGCTCGCTAGCCGCCGCCTCCCGACCTTCCTGGTTGTCGCCGCGAGCCAGACGGCAACGCTTGCGCTCCTTATCCCCGTTGCTCTGATCGCTGGCGGCACGCCACCGGATGGCGCTGTCGTGCCCACCACGGCGATCGCCGGAATTGTCGGCGGCACCGGTGTGCTCTTGCTCTATCACGGGTTTGCACACGGCCGCATCTCAGTTGTCGCCAGCATCGCCGGCACACTCTCGGCACTGATCCCCGTTGGATTCAGCATCCTGCAGGGTGAAGTTCCATCACTCCTTCGACTGTTCGGATTCTTGGCGGCGATCGTCGCGATCATCATCGTTTCGATGAGCTCCGTTGAGCATGCCGTTGCTGGCGAAGTGGGGGCGCACGCCGATGCATCGAGCGGCGCAGCGGCTCGCGGCGGTGCGTTCTACGGAGTGGCGGCTGGCATCTGCTTTGCAAGCTTCAGCCTGATCTTCGCCAGTGTTGAATCAGACGCAATCCTGTGGCTCATCACCATCCTTCGCATTGCCAGCGTCTCGGCGCTGGCGCTGGTCTTCGTCCTGGCTCGCCTAGTCGGTCGTCGTCCACCCGGCGATGAGCCGATTCGCACGGGGGCGATTCCAACAGGGCTGTTGCCGCGACTGCGTCTCCTGGTGCTCCTGGCCGTGGCGGGCACGTGCGAAACCGCGGGAAACCTCTTCTTCTTTCTTGCGTCTGGGGAGAGTGGCGTAGCGGTGGCGGCGGTCTTCACCTCGGTCGCGCCAATCACCACGGTGATCTTTGCGGCCCTCCTGCTGGGAGAACGCGTGAACGTTCGCCAAGGGTTGGGGATTGCCCTTGCAGGTGCTGCAACGATTGCGATCGCGCTAGGGAGAGTGGCGTAGACGAACTGTTACAGACCCGCTACTATCGCTCTCCCATGACTGACGCGCTGCCTGTAGAGCCGACGCCCATCGCGATCGACCGCGCCAGTGGCGCGCTGCGACTCGCCGAGCGAACGATCGCACTCACCGGCACCGAGCTCCGACTCCTCTCGCTTCTGATCGAGCGGCTCGGCGATGCGGTTTCACATCAAGAGATTCGCGATTATGTGTGGGGCGAGAATTGGGCTGGCGGCGACGAGGCGCTGCGGGTTGCCGTCAATCGACTTCGAAAGAAGTTTGAAGGAAACCAGCGACGCCCGCAGATCTTGGTAAGCGTTCGCGGCATTGGCTACCGCCTGATTGGCACGCGCCAGGCGTAGCGATCCGCTACAGCTGCGAGAAGAGCGGCTTCAAGAACTGGCTCTCGATCACGAGGGCGATGTACGCCACGGGGAAGCTCGCGAAGAGACCGAGCACCGCAGACCACCCAGATCGCTCTGTTCCGCCGCCGTTTGCGCGCGGCTGGGGAACGATCAGATAGGTGATGAGGCTGCCGAAGATCACCGTGCCGAGAACGAGCAGCGCCGCCGCCTCAGTGCGCAGATCGCGACCGCCGAATACGGCACTCAAGTCGGCGCCGTTGCTCAGCGCGCGCTCCACCTGTAGGTCGTACAGGAGATACGCGATCGTCAAGAGTGCCGCGACGGAGACGTTCGAGAAGACGGCACGAAAGACCGGCTTCGGCGCATGCAACAACTGGTAGATGCGGCGGCTAATGAACCCGCGTGGGCGGCGTGCCTTAGCCATGCAGGATTTCGATGGTCGGCCGCTTCGGCAGCGTCTCAGGGGTGTGCGCGGCGAAAAGGGTGATCAGCTCAGCGATGCGTGCCACCTCGCCCTCGGTGTTCCAGAAGCCCCAGGAGGTGCGAAGTGCGGCGGCAGATCCTGGGCGGCCGTCAATGGCTGGGAGGCTCGGCACACGGCGGGTGATGGCAAAGGCGCGACGCGTGAGCTCCTCGACGAGCTGTTCAGGCTTCCAGCCAGCTACGCGGAGCGAGACGATCGTGGCGTGCCCCCCAGCGGGGGCGAGCATCTCGACCCCTGGCAGGTCCCGCACGGCGGCGTGGAACTCGGCGGCGAGGCGCTGGGCACGATCAGTCGCCCACGGCAGACCGACCTGCATCGAGAGCCAGCCCGCCGCCCGTGCAGCCCCCGCGAGCGATGGCCGACTGAACCCCGAAACCTGGAAGCGGCGTGCATCAGAGCGGAAGGTCCCGACCCCGTTCAGCGGCTGCCCATCGAACGCCAGGTAGCCGCCAATGACGGGGCGGAAGGTGTCGGCGGAGAGCGCCTCGCGCGACACGCGCATGCCGGCGAGCCCCTCAACGCCGAGAAGCCACTTCTGCGACGGGAAGGCGAGGAGATCGGGGTTGAGTGCATCGATGTCATCTCGCAAGGCACCTATCCCTTGGGCACTGTCCAGCACCGTGATGACACCAGAGGCGCGCGCCGCCGCAAGGAGCGGCGCAACTGGGAGAACTCGACCGCTGATCCATGAGACGCGTGAGAGGAGAAGGAGCTTCGTTGGCGCGACAAGCAGCGGCAACACGCTCGCCAGGATCTCATCGTCGCTCAGAGGTCCTCCAGCGGCGTTGCAGAGC
>RGBZ01000035.1 GCA_009919365.1 bacterium | reverse complement strand
GTGCAGCGCCGCCTGTCGCGCGGCGTATGCCGCCGAGCGATCGACCTTAGTGCCATCTTTGCCGCTGAATGCGCCGCCGCCATGGTGTGCCACGCCGCCATACGTATCGGCGATCACCTTGCGGCCGGTGAGGCCCGAGTCGGCGAGCGGTCCACCCACCACGAACCTTCCCGTTGGGTTGATGTGCACCTTGGTGTTGGGCGTCACCCATTCGCCGAGCGCTTCTCGCGCCAGTGCCTCGAGGGTGCTGCGGACCTCTTCAATCGGCGTCTCCGCGCGATGCTGCGCCGAGACGACGAAGGCCGTTACCTCTTGCGGCGTATCGCCCACGTATCGCACGCTGACCTGCGCCTTGCCGTCGGGTCGCAGCCACGGGATCGCTCCGGTGATGCGCGCCTTGGTGAGGGCACGGGTCAGGCGCTGTGCCAGTACGAGTGGCAGCGGCAGCCCCTCTGGGGTTTCGTTGGTGGCGTAGCCGTAGACGATCCCCTGGTCGCTCGCACCGAGCACACCGTCGTCGCGAACAACACCCATAGCGATGTCGGTGCTCTGTGGATCGATGGTGACGCGCACGGTGCAGGTATCGGGGTCGATCCCCTCCTCTGCTGACTCGTACCCAATGTCGCGAACGACACGGCGCACGATCTCGACGATCTCGTTGTACTTCAGCGGATTGCGGCTAGCCACCTGACCGAAGACCCAGATCTCGTTGGCACTGGCGGCGGCCTCAATACCGCAACGCACATACGGGTCGCGGATTAGCTGCGCGTCAAGCAGCGCATCGCTGATCTGATCGCAGAGCTTGTCGGGATGCCCCATGGTCATGGACTCGCAGGTCACGATCCTGCTCTCGGTTGGCTTCGTTGCCATCTTCAGTACCTCCCAGTTCGACCGGCTCGGGCCGGCGCCTGGGGCACGACGCAGCACGCCACAGAGGGCGCTTGGTCCGCGTCGGACCCGTCCGCATCGCCATATCAGCGTTGGCACCGTTCCGGCCCCCGGGTTGGGGATCCGTTGGTTGCCGCACCTTCGTCGAGCTGAATCTCTCCGGTGCTCTCGATGCGCGTCACCACCAAGGTGACAGCAGGATTGTATCAGGGGATCTGTGCCAACGGTGTGGCACGGCGCAACCACGTGATAAGCCTTCACGTATTTCACCTAGAGTGCCCCCATGAGCGCCACCCCCTATTCACGCATGTTGTCGCTCGGCTCCCGCGAAGGGAGCACGCCAATTGAAGACTTCCTCACTGAGGCGCTCGCTGCCGCCACGAATCGCGATCCGCGACCACTCATCGCACTGCTCGGCAAGGAGGGGATTCGGCTGAGTGGCGAGCCTACGGCGGCTACACAGGTAGTCAAAGACGACGTTGGCCGACTAGATCTTGTGCTCTCCGTGGATGGGGTCGAGCTTGTTTGGGTAGAAGTGAAGGCCTGGTCGGGCGAACATGGCGACCAGCTCAAGCGCTACACAAGGGCGGCGGCCGCGCTAAGCCCAAAGCCGCTGGTTCTCATGCTCGCTACGGCCGGGGCTGTCCCCAGTATCACTATGCCCCGCCTAACCTGGCACAAGCTCGTCGAGGCGATTAACGACTGCGATGAGCCGAGCGATTTATGGATCGAGTTACGAGACTTGGTAGAAGAGCGAGGACTAGGAGGAGGATCAACGATGCCACTGACAACCGAAGAGGCGCAAAGCTTTCAACACTCGCGAACAGGCATTGAGAAGGTCGCCGCATTCATCAATGAACTAGAGGGAACCCTCAGTACACAGAAGTCCACTGCCCAGTGGTTCGCCAACATTGATCGAGTGCAGTTCATTACCGACCAGGTGCAGAAGCATGGGCGTGCCATCTATCAGTTTGATCCCATTGAACGGCCGTCCAACACTATGGACCGTGACCCGCTGGTCTTCATGTGGGTTGGGGTTGAGGGAGAGCGGCTGCGCATTGCCATCGAGGGCCGCGCCAAGGTCAAACTAAAGACGCTCCTTGGTAAGTCTTTTCAGCAACTACTTGATCTGAAGTGGAAGGCCGGCAATGACAACTTCATGCAGGCCATTGCTCCGCCTAATGCCCTCACGAGCGAAGATGCGGCGATTGCTTGGTCTATCGCCCGAATTGCCGAGATCGAGTCAACCGGCGCCTACGCCCTCATGAAGGCTGCGGCGAAGAAGGGCGGGGTTAAGTACTACGAAGAATGAGCGCCTCCGACACATGGAGGATTTATCGCTCGATCAGCTCCTGGCTCTCGCCATACTGTTTCCTGATGGTAGCGACCGTCGGCGCCCTCAAGGCAAAAAGCCCACAGATTGCAAAGAATGCCGCCCCTAGTAAGCCGACCACGGCCCTCTCGGGCGAACTGTACGCCATGAAGCCGCAGCCTGCCGCCATCAAAAATGCGGCGAGTGACCAAAGGGCCTTGACGGGGGTGCTGTGGAAAATAGTCATCTTGCGCCAGACCAGGATGGTGCCGCAGCCGCTGCACTGGACAACGCTATTCGCCAGGCGAGAGCCATTGGTAAACGAGATCGGCATCATCCTCAAAGTCACAAGACTACAGGTCGTGCACTCCCAGATTTCTAACGGTAGCAGCTTCGTCAACGTTCGCTCCAATCAGTCCTGCTTATCGGGTGTTGGCCACTAATTGAGTACCAAGCCCACGTACAGGAGTACTGCGACTACGACCATTGCGAGATACGCATAGATGATGCTGCGTCGCTTCCAGTCGTCAATCCCATCTTTTGGCAAGCCGCGATGATCTCGCTCCCAACGAACTGCCTCTTCAAGATCAACTTGTCGACGGGCTTCTTTCATTAAACTTGCAGAAAATGGGGGCTTAACCTCTGCGGGCAATTGGTAATCGGGACCTCCCCAATCTTCGCGAGCTGCCTCGCTGTTTTGTCCTCGTGGCATCTTGCCGCCTCCTAGAAGAGGGTGAGGAGAGTGTACGCCCCGTAGGCGAGCCCGGCAGCTGCCAAAATCAACGCAATCGTTGCTCGGGGCTCGTTCTCATTCTTAGCCTGCACGGCTTGGTACAGCGCGATCGAGCTGAATACGACCGGTAGAATAATGAGTCCTACGATTCCAAAAACGATTGAGATATTGCTCTTTCCGTTCTCGTTCTTCTTTGCCATAAAGCCTCCCTACATTTCAAATCTGCTGCCAACTACAGCCGAAGCTAAGCCTAGCAAGAATGTGAGACGGTTTCGCAGATTGTTGCGGTGATGGTGGCGCGGCCGCTGGCTACGGATTACACCCCCCGCAGTTCGCGGGGTCCAGGGTCGTGGCGAGCAGGGTGCCGAGTTCGGTGTGGTCGCAGCCGACGCAGCCGAGGCGCTCCTGGCGCAGGGCGTTGGGCTGCTCGCGGCCGCAGCCGCTGCAGTGCAGGCCGCGTTCGTAGCCGACGCGCCCCCACCCGGGCAGGTGGCAGGCGGGGCAGAGCTGGACGGCTCTCGCTGCTAGCTGGCGTGCCGCTTCGGCGATGTTCTTCTGGCGCGATGGGGAGTGCATGGCGCGCAGGTCGGACTCAATCACTACTAGGCCGTCGGGCGAAAGTGCTGCGAATGCAGTGATCGCATCACGGAGTCCTGCGTGATCGGTAATGCCCTTGATGGCGTCGCCCCTGACGTTGGTGTGTGGTCGAACGATCAGGGCGTGGTTCGGGAAGTCGGCGTCAATCAGAAACTGCGTGAGGTCGTCACCCAGGGCAACGGTGGTGGTCTCGGCGATGATGTCAAAGGAGCGATGCGTTTCACTGATGACAATGCCGCGCGCATCGTCGACGAGTACCAGGTGTTCGATGTCGGATTGCATGAAGGGAATGAGCGGATCGGCGCCAATCGAACCTTCGGAGGCGATGCCGAGCTGCAGGCCCGTGGCGCGCATGCCGAGTCGCGCCTTGGCGATCGCCGTCTCACGGGGCGGTGCGGTTCGCTCGATCTCGCCGGTGAAGGTGCCGAGTTGATCGGTGTCGAGGTTCAGCTCTTGCAGGGTGCAGCCGAGCTGCTCGGTTAATGGCGGTGCGATCAGGTGGAGCTTCTTGTGCTTGCTGGTGAGAACGATTGGTTGACCGGCGTATGGGTGCGCCATGAGGTGCTCAGGTAAAGATCTTCAGGAGTGCGCTGATCGGCCTCCCCGCCTCTGATGGGTGGCGGAAGGTGAGGGCCGTGTTCACCGTGTAGCTGTTGCGGCGGCCAACGCGCGTTGCGGTGACGTAGCCCGAGGCCTCAAGGTCCGCGAGAATTCCCTGCGCGCTGCGCTCGGTGATGCCGACCGCGAGGGCGATGTCGCGCACCCGTGCATCGGGGTGACGGCCAAGGTGTACGAGCACGTGGCCGTGGTTCGAGAGAAAGGTCCACTCCCGTGCGGGCTTTGCCGGGGCCTTCCGCTTCGCCGCTGGTGCTCGTTTTGGTGCTGCCATAGCGTCACTATACCAGCAATTTGACACCTGAAATACATTTCTGCTAAGTTCTCGCCCCAGCAGATAGTTGCCCAACAGCAAGGAGTGCCCCGTGACCCTGACCTCCGTCGCCATCGCCAACCTCACCTCGGTTGCCGTGCTCGTCTTCGTGCTCGGCTTCATTGGGGCCCGCATCAAGAGCGATCTGCGCATCCCCGAGCCGGTCTACCAATTCATCTCGATCTTCTTGCTCTTTGGCATTGGGCTCAAAGGGGGACACGAACTGCAGGGCACATCGTTTGGCAGCTTCGCACTGCCAGCGTTCGCCACGCTCGCCCTCGGTGTGTTGATCCCGCTTCTGGCGTTTGCGGGGCTCAAGCTGGTGCGCTCCATTAACGACCTAAATCGTGGTGCCATCGCCGCGCACTACGGTTCTACCTCGCTCGTCACCTTCTCGGCGGCGCTCCTCTTCCTTGAGAACAGCGGCATTCAGGTCGAGGGGTTTGCCACGGCGCTTCTTACCATCATGGAGATTCCAGGAATAGTGATCGGCATCTACCTTGGCTCCCGCCACCGCAACAAGAGCGTGGAGTGGGGCAAGACGCTGCATGAGGTGATCACTGGCCGAACGATTCTGTTGCTCGTTGGCGGTCTGGCGATCGGCTTCATCACCAGCCAGGCCGGCTACGAGAAGGTCGCGCCGTTCTTCATCGATCTGCAGTCGGGCCTGCTCGCCCTCTTCCTGTTGCACCTTGGCTTCTTGGCCGGCAACAACTGGGGCGAGATTCGTAAGGTCGGCGCTGGCGTTGCGGTGTTCGCTCTGCTCTTCCCCATCGTTGCGGGAACGCTCGGCGTTGCCGCGGGCACGGCCGTGGGGCTTTCAATTGGTGGGGCAACGATGCTTGGCGTTCTCTGCGCGAGCGCCTCGTACATTGCAGCACCGGCGGCTGTCTCCGTGGGGCTCCCCGAGGCCAACGCACCACTGGCCCTCATGGCGAGCATTGGTGTGACCTTCCCATTCAACCTGTTGGTTGGTATCGCCATTTACCTTGAGGTGGCGAAGCGCCTCGCCGGCGCGTAGGCGCTAGCGCAACTGGCTCACGATCCAACGGGCGCGCAGGCCCATCCCCTCGGGGTTCGGGTGCGAACCGTCGGGCATGTAGGGGAGCTGAGCCGAATCCACGTAGGCGGCGTAATCAAGGAAGCGCGCATTTGGGTAGCGCGTCACGGCGGCCTTCATTGCCGCGTTGTTCTCGCGCCAGGCCACGTTCCCCCACTTGGCATCGTCAAGCCAGATGCTGACCCAGTAGACCTTTGTCGTGGTGGGAACGAGCGCCATGATTGCGTCAACGCTCTCGCCAAAGGCTGCGGCTGAGTCGCCGCCTGCAACGATGTATCTCCCTGCAGCATCGACCTTGTTCACTCGACCAGAGTTGGTCGCGGTGGGCGGGCGAACCTGTACCGATTCGAGGTTGAACGAATTGCTCCCCAGCGAGATGACGACGGTTCGAGGAACTGGACCTGACTGCAGCACAAGGTCTGCGCCGCACATGGGCTCCTTCAGGCATTCTGGTTTCCAATTGGTGCGCTCTCCAGATATGATCGGGCGCCCACCGAGCGCGTCGATGGTGAAATCCCACTTGGCCGCACCTAGTGCCCGCTCGAGTGGCACCAAGCCGCGATTGGTAATGGAGTCGCCGATGTACAGCAGGCTCGTATCGCTCTTCGTTGTTGGCGTGAGCCCCTCCGTAACGAGGGTGTACTGCCGCGCCACCTCCGCAGTCGCAACGCGGCCAACGCCAACACCCCCCGCCACGGTGGCAACGATGAGCGCCAAGCCAAAGGCGAGTGCGTTGCGCGGTCGGCGCAGGGCGGCGAACTGCTGTGGTGGCTGCTCGATGAGTCGGTACGAGATCCATCCCAAAAGGATCGAGAGCGCTATGGCGAACAGCGTCTGCCGCGGCGTGAGGAGTCCACCCGCGGTGAGGGCTGCCCCTAGTACGAAGACCGGCCAGTGCCAGAGGTAGAGCGAGAACGAGATGCGTCCGAACCAGCGCGGCACTCGCGTTGAGAGGAGGCGTGCAACGAGCCCAGACTCATGGCCGGCAAGCACCAGCACGGTGCCAAGCACCACGGGGAGCGCGTTCACACCGGGAAACGGCGTCAGGGTTGACTGCGTGGCCATGCACCCAACGATCACGGCAAAGCCCACCACCGCGCCTGCGGCACGAGCGGTTGACGATGCGCGCAGCACGAGTGGCATGGCGATCGCCAGCAGGCCACCAGCGGCGATCTCGAAGGCGCGCGAGAGCGCCGAAAAGTACGCTGACGTATCGCCAGCGGCAACGAGGTACTGCGACCAAAGCAGCGATGGAACGGCGAGTGCCAGAAGCGCGACAAACAAGGTGCCTCGAAGAGAGGCGCGCAGGAGCCGGCGTGCGAGCAGCGTTGCAGCCAAGAGCAGCACCGGCCACACGAGGTAGAACTTCTCCTCGTCGTTCAGGCTCCAGAAGTGCAGGATCGGGCTCGGTGCTGTGGCGACGCCCATGTAGTCGATGCCCGTGTTGGCGAAGTGGACATCGGCATTGAAGAGGGCCGCCCAGAGTGCGTCGACGGAGACTGTCTCGGCGCGCGCCGCAGGAAGGATCATCAGCGATGCGACCAAGGTGACCAGCAGCGTGATGGTTGCAGCAGGGAGAATGCGTCGCGCGCGACGCGCATAGAACCGCCCGAAGTGAATGTGGCCGCTCTCCTCAGCTTCACGAACCAGCAACCCGGTAATCAAGAATCCCGAGATCACGAAGAAGACATCGACGCCGAGATACCCGCCGGGTACCCAGCTGAGCGCCTGCGAGAAGAGCCCGAGTGGGCCCGACGTGGCCGGTGAGAGGAAGTCATGCGCATGAAAGAGCAGCACAGGGATGATCGCCAACGCGCGCAGCCCCTCGATGTCGGGGCGGAACGACGCGGCAGCCGTGCGCTCGTGGGTTGGCGCTGCTGACATGGCGGGGTCCTCTCTCGTCATGGTGTTGCTCAAGGTTACTGGTAGCGCGTCTCCAGGTAGGCGCTCGCCACAGCGGCGTCGATGCTGGCGGGCACGGGCACCACGCAGCTGGTGGCGGTGACGGTGCCGCGGGCGACGGCCTCGAGGCAGCGCGCCTGCAGGGCGAAGCCAAGGTCCATCGCTTCAATCGAGTTGCCGATTGGGCGAGGGCCGGCGAGGTTGAACATGTGGCCGCGGGCAACCAGGTGCACGGCGTTGCCGTTCTTCAGGCGCAGCGTGAGGAGGTCGTCGGCGTACTCCTCTTGGCTCACCACCTCGGGTGCGGCGAGCATGCCGGCCACGTCGATCTCTTCGGGGAAGTGGCCGGCGTTCGCCAGGATCACGCCGCTGCGCAGCTTCGGCAGGTCGGCGGCGGTGATGACGCCCTGGGCGCCGGTGACGGTGATGATGATGTCAGCGTTGGCGAGCGCCTCGTCGCGATCAGGGGTGTCGAATCCGTCGAGGTGTGCGCGCAGCTTGAGTACTGGGTCGCGCTCCACCACCGACACCTTGGCGTAGCCGCCGCGGAAGTTTGCCGCCACGCCGCGGCCGACCGAGCCGTAGCCAAACACCGTCACACGCTCACCGTTGATCGTTTTGTTGGTGATGCGCAGGTACGACTCCAGGGCGCTCTGCCCTACCCCGTGTTCGTTCTCGGCGAACTGCTTGATGGGGCTGTCGTTAATGACCAAGATCGGCATCTTGAGCTTGTCGCGCAGCGGCTCGAGGCGCATGCGGCCTGAGGTCGTCTCTTCGGTGCCACCGCGCAACGTTGGATACGGGTTCTGCAGGTAGTGCATGTACAGGTCGCCACCGTTGTCGAGGATCAGGTCGGGCT
>RGBZ01000034.1 GCA_009919365.1 bacterium | reverse complement strand
GTGCTTGAGGGTCGACCTTGAGGTTCAAGTCGAACGCGACGATGTGGATCGCGGCCGCGCGAACTGCTGGTGACACCCGCATCTCCGGCGAGCTGGTGCTGAAGGCGACGGATGTAGGCATTTTGCGGTGCAAGCTCAACTGGATGTTGGGTGCGTCCCACCTCCTCAATCCCCGCCTTCGCCTCGCGCATCGCGATCTCGCGCGGATCGTGTGGCAACTGATAGATGTCGAGGAGTGCGCGTTCCATCTGTTCAGAGGCGTTGCTCTTCAACACATGTACCGGCACGCCACGTCGTTCCGCATCCACAATCGGTGTGCCGCGCTGCTTGAACTCATTCCGGATCGTCACCACGGCGTCGGCCTCATCTGCGGTGCGCGCTGTGGTTGCTGGTAGTCCAAGTTCGCGAATCGCCGCCTCTAGCTTCTTGCGCGAGATGCCGTGTGCCAACACGCGCAGTTGCGGGAGCTGACTGACTTCTCGCACATCATCATCGGCGTCTGGTGCCTCATCCCACTCAGGTGGAACCAACGCGCCACCCACCGTTCGCCCGATCAGTTCGTGATCCATTTCGGAAATCGCCGCGGACATCGAGTTGTGGCTCCAACCGCGCTCCGGTCGCCAGCTTCCCCCACCGACAGGGTCTCCTTCAAACGCTCGAATCACTGGCGTGGCGGTGCCACCCGGGATGGTTTCAATCTGTCGCGCCTGTTCGCGGTTGCGTCGCCAGCCGCCACGACCCTCATCGCCACGATCGCCGCGATCACCACTTCGACCGCGACGCTCGTCGCCTGGGGTTAAGCCACCAAACCGACGCGATTCACCCTGCGCCGTCTGTCCAGGTCGAATGCGCGCATGAGATCGGCGGACGCCGCCCTCATCGCGCCAGCGCTCCTCTGGGGCCACCGCGTCACCGCGTAAGAGCGCATCGACCGTGCCCGCAACATCTTCGTGTACCAAGATGTGGTCGCGATCAATGATCTCAACGATCACATCAAAGGTGGGTGGTGCCTTGCGCTCCAAGACGCTCTTCTGCGTGCGGCGACGTCGCGCCTCGTCGTCGCCGAGGGTGACGCTCTGAATGCCGCCGATCAGGTCGGTGAGCGTTGGGTTCAACATCAGGTTGTCGAGGCTGTTGCCGTGGGCGGTGCCGATCAGCTGCACGCCGCGCTCGGCGATCGTTCGGGCGGCGATCGCCTCTGCTTCGGTGCCGATCTCGTCGATCACGATCACTTCTGGCATGTGATTCTCGACCGCCTCAATCATCACAAGGTGCTGGCGCTCTGGTGCACTCACCTGCATGCGGCGCGCCTTACCAATCGCAGGATGTGGAATGTCACCATCGCCGGCGATCTCGTTCGACGTGTCGACCACCACCACGCGCTTGCTGAACTCTGAGGCGAGGACGCGCGCCGCCTCGCGGAGCATCGTGGTCTTACCAACGCCTGGGCGGCCCATGATCAGAATCGATCGTCCCGCCTCAATGTGATCGCGCAGAATCTCGATCGTGCCAAACACCGACCGGCCGACACGGCAGGTGAGGCCGACAACTCGATCTGATCGATTGCGGATTGCTGAGATGCGATGCAGGGTGCGCTCGATGCCGGCGCGATTATCGCCACCAAAGTTACCGATACGCGAGATCACCCAGTTCAGGTCTTCGTCCGTCACCTCGCGGTCCAGAAGGGTTACATCACCGGAGGTGAGTCGCGCCTCTGGGCGGCGACCGCGATCCATCACGATCTCCAGGAGTCCGTCACGCCCAGCGGCAAGCTCTTCGCGGGTTGCCAGCTCGCGGATGGCAGCGACGATCTCGCCCGGGAGACAGGCGAGCAGCAGGTCGAGATTGTCGACAATCGCCTCGTCTTGAATCGCAGCGCGAGTTGGTTCTTCTTGGGGTTCGCGAGCAACGCTCATGGGCGAATCCTAGCGTGCGCCCGCGCGGTCGGTGCGGAGTGCGCGCCTGCCGCTCAGCCGAGGGCGGCAGTTGCCTCGGCGACGAGCCAGCGGTGCACGCCGGTCTCGCCGGTGATCTCGGGGTGGAAGGCGATGCCAAGGATTCGTCCCTGACGTGCCGCTACGATGCGCCCGTCATCGAGCGTCGCGACGGCACGCGCAGATGGGCCAACCTTCACGATTTCAGGGGCTCGAATGAAGACGGCCTGGATGGTGCGTGATCGGCCATCGCTGCCGAGCCCCTCCATGGCCAGGCTTGTTTCGAAGGACTCCAGTTGGCGGCCAAACGCATTGCGTCGGACCTCAACATCGAGCAGGGAGAGCACAGGCTCATCACCATCCGCAATCTTTGTCGCGAGCAGAATCGCCCCTGCGCAGGTTCCTAGGATTGGCGCGCCACGCTTCGCGAGTGCCTTGATTGGCTTCACGAGATCCCATCGGTGCAGCAGTTTGCGCATCGCCGTGCTTTCGCCACCGGGAAGAATCAGACCGCTGATGCCGACAAGGTCTGCAGGGAGTCGCACTTCGCGCGCCTCAACACCAAGGTTCTCCAGCATGCGGATGTGTTCAGCGAAGTCGCCCTGCACTGCGAGGACGCCGATGACCGGCGTGGAGTGGCGCTTCGCCACGGTGTTACCAGCCGCGCTTGGAGAGTCGTTCGCCCTCGGGGATGGTGCGCATCTCAATCCCCTTCATCGCCTCACCGAGACCCGCTGACACTTCAGCGAGGATCGCGGCGTTCTTCCAATGCGTGGTTGCCTGAACGATAGCGACAGCAGTCTTGGCCGGGCTCTTCGCCTTGAAGATGCCGGAGCCAACGAAGACGCCATCAGCGCCGAGCCACATGGAGAGCGCGGCGTCGGCTGGTGTGGCGATGCCACCCGCAACAAAGTTCACGACAGGGAGTCGACCCGCCTTCACGGTAAGCTTGACGAGTTCGTAGGGGACACGCATCTCTTTGGCGGCGGCGCGTAGGCGCTTCTCACTCTGCCCCTTGAGTGCGTCAATCTCTTCCGCAACGGTGCGAATGTGGCGCACCGCCTCAACGATGTTGCCGGTTCCTGCCTCACCCTTGGTGCGCATCATTGCAGCACCCTCGTTGATTCGTCGAAGCGCTTCTCCGAGATCCTTGCAACCGCAAACGAATGGCACCTTAAAGCCGTGTTTGTTCAGGTGGTAGCGATCATCGGCGGGGGTAAGCACCTCGGACTCGTCAATGTAGTCAACGTCGAGCGCTTCAAGAATGCGCGCCTCGCTCTCGTGGCCGATTCGTGCCTTCGCCATGACCGGGATGGAGACGGCGGCCTGGATCCCTTTGATCATGTCGGGGTCACTCATACGGGCAACGCCACCGTCGCGGCGAATGTCCGACGGAACGCGCTCCAGTGCCATCACGGCAACGGCGCCAGCCTCTTCGGCAATCTTGGCCTCTGCCGGATTAACGACGTCCATAATCACGCCGCCCTTCAACATTTGGGCAAGGCCGCTCTTCGTGGCCCAGGTCGACGTCTTGGCGCGCTTTGGTGCTGGCATGCCCTTATTCTCGCATACCGCCCCTTCTGCCGTGGTCTAAACGGCGGCGCGAGAGGCGCAGATCCCCTGCTACGATCGGCATCATATGAACAGCGAAGTTCTCGTTCTGAATCAGGACTACGAACCGCTCAACGTCGCCTCCCTGCCGCGCGCCTTCCGACTGGTCTTGGGCGGAAAGGCCGAGATCCTCGCCGAAGGCGACCCGATCCGCAGTGCATCGCGTAGCTGGACGGCCCCCTCTGTTGTGCGGCTCCGCCACCGCGTACGCCGGCCACGTCCGCGCGCCAAGTTGAGCCGCAAAGAGATCTTCGCGCGCGATGGTCACGCCTGCCAGTACTGCGGTCGGACCGGAGTCTCTCTGACGATTGATCACATCGTGCCCAAGAGTCGCGGTGGCGATACCTGGACCTGGGAGAACCTCGTCACGGCCTGCATGGCGTGCAACCACCGGAAGGGTGATCGCCTCCCCGAAGCTGCTGGCCTGCAACTACGGCGCAAACCGTACGAGCCGCGCTGCGACGTGTACGCCGTCTTCCTGCCGTACCTGCGACACGACGCCTACTCAGCGTGGCGGGACTTCCTCTTTATCTCTGATAGCACGGTGCCGTTCGCGATGTGATCGCTGGGCGAGTGCCCGCAGATTGGGATCTCGCCACCGAGGCGACCCCAGACCAGCTGCGTGCGCTCTTCGAAAACGCCACGTATGAGAATCGATTCGGCACCGTTGGTGTTCCCACCGGCGACGGAGTAGTACGCGAGATCACCACCTTCCGTGCGGATAGCGGCAGTAGTGACTCTCGTCGTCCCGACGAGGTCACATTCCTCCCGCGCATCGAGGGTGACCTAGCGCGTCG
This sequence comes from bacterium, assembly GCA_009919365.1. The sequence continues at coordinate 4,062 of RGBZ01000034.1, read as the reverse complement.
AGACTTCACGATCAACGCGATCGCCTACGGCCTCGCCCCCGGCGCAAGCCGCCGTGCCGATCCGGTTGCTGATGGGGCGATCGTTGACCCACATGGCGGCATTGACGATCTGAGCAGCGCAACCCTGCGCGCCGTTGGGGATCCAACCGAACGCTTTATCGAAGATGCGCTGCGCATGCTGCGAGCGATTCGCTTTGTTGCGCGCTTTAGCCTGACGGTGGAGCCAGGAACCGCCGCCGCAATCAAGCGCGATTCCTCACTGACTGGGAGCCTATCCGGTGAGCGGATCGGCGCAGAGATGGAGGGGATCCTCGCCGCTGTGCGCCCAGCACGCGCCTTGCACCTTGCTGCGAATCTCGGCATCTTCGCCGCGATCGCACCAGCACTTGCGACTGAATGGAGCGCAGAGGTTGGCGAACGCGTCGAGGCGGTTGGAGGTGAGACGCTCCCCGACGCACCAGATCCGCTGGGGCGGATGAGCGAGCTACTGCTGCCGATCGTCGACGATGACGATGTGGCGGCGCTCTTGGAATCCTGGCGCCGACCACGTGCAACGATTGCAGCGATCCAGCAGATCCGTGCGCTTGATCGCGCAGCTGCAGGCGCGGAGCGCGAGGTAGAGCGTGGCTTTATTGACGGGCCCGCGCTGCGCATCGTAGCTGCTGCTACGACGGGTGATCCACGGGATGCGGCACGACAGATTCGCCGCCGCATCGCCACTGGTCGAGCGAGTCGCGCCGCGACCGTACTCCTTAGCGCATGCGCTCAGGGAGATGAGGAGCAACTCCCCGCCGCGGCGAGTGACCTCGCAGTCGCAGGCGACCAGCTAGTGGCTCGACTCGGTCGTACGCCAGGGCCGTGGGTTGCGGCACTCCTCGCGCGGCTAGTTGATGACGTCGCCCATCGCCGCGTGGCAAATTCCGAGGGCGATCTCCTCGCGTGGGGCGAAAGGATTGTCGTAAACGAAGGGCGAGAACCCATCGCGTAGACTCTCGGTATGACGCTCGAGCCACGCACGATTTTGGTGACAGGTGGAGCCGGGTACATCGGCGCTGCGAGTGCGAATGCCCTGATCGCCGCCGGACACCGCGTCGTGATCCTGGATGACCTTTCGGCGGGACATTCGGACACAATCCCCAATGAGGCCTCCTCAATCGTTGGCAGCTACGCCGACGGAGATCGCATGCAGAGCCTGCTACGCGATGCCCGCGTTGACACGATCTTGCACATTGGCGCGTTGAGCATCGTCGCTGAGAGCGTGGCGCAGCCGGAGCGCTACTTCAAGGCAAACCTCGTCGGCAGCATCGCCCTGCTCGACGCGGCGATTGCCGTTGGCGTGAAACGCCTCATCTTCTCCTCCAGTGCCGCGGTCTATGGCGCACCCTCTTCCAGCGTGCTTCATGAGGAGCTCCCCCTTGCGCCGGTCAACCCGTACGGAGCGACGAAAGCCGCCTTTGAACAGGTGCTCCGCGCCTATGCCGCAGCGCACGGGCTCGCTGCTGTCGCACTGCGCTACTTCAATGTGGCGGGGGCGACGGAGGAGGTTGTAGAGCGGCACAACCCAGAGACGCACCTGCTGCCACGACTCGTACACGCAGCGCTCAACGGTGTGCCCTTTGAGCTCTATGGGAACGACTACGCCACACCTGACCGGACCGCCGTCCGAGACTATGTACACGTTGCCGATGTCGCCGCGGCACATCTCGCCGCGGTAGAGAAGTTTGCCAGCGAAGAGACGCATGGCTACAGCGCGATCAACATTGGGAGCGGTGCTGGCACCAGTGTTCGCGAGGCAATCAAGGCAATCGAGAAGGCATCTGGCGCGCGCATCGAAGTACAAGAGCACCCCCGTCGCGCTGGAGATCCACCCCGCCTGGTCGCAGACATCTCGCGGGCGCACGTCCAGCTCGGATGGCGCCCGCGCCAGAGCGATATCAATCGGATTGTGAAGAGCCTTCTTCCGAAGTAACTACTGGATTCGGACGAGCACCTTCGCATCGGACCAAAGCTGTTCAAGCTTGTAGAAGTCACGCTCCGGGGGCGTAAAGATATGCACGATCACACTTCCATAATCTAAGACGATCCAGTGAGAGGCCGCAGCACGATGACGATGCGCTGGTGTGATGCCGTCCTCCGCCATCCCGCTGACGATGCTCTCAGTGATCGCCGCAAGTTGCGGCTCAGAGCCACCAGTGCAGATCACGAACGCCTCGGTAACGGTGGTGAGGCTGCTCACATCCAGAACAAGGATGTCGGACGCCTTCTTCTCTTCTGCCAGAAGGGCAACCTTTCGGGCGAGGTCGTGCGGTTCAATGGCAGTTTGCTTTCTGGTTGACATGAGCTCAGCGTACCCCACCCGCCGATGCGCGATTACGAGGCTGGATCAACAGGCACATCTTCCACTTCAACGGGACGCTCAAGTACGAGCTCAGGGCGACCGCGATAAAGACCTTCGCGTCGGATGAAATCGGCAACGGCGTCAGGGACGAGGTAACGAAGTGATCGGCCGCGCGCTGCCAAGGCACGCAACTCTCGACTGGCGTGCGAGAGATGGAAGCCATCGAGATAGAGGAATCGGTCCTCGCGCCCCGGGAAGTGGCGCGTGAGCCAGGCGCGGTCGGGGATTGGCGTGCCAGGCCGCGGCAGTGCGGCGACCCGTGCCAAGTCGAGAATGCCCGTGGCGTCTTCCCATTCGTTGAACCCAAGGAGAGACTCAACCGAGAGGATCAGCGTGAGTTCGGGCGCCGCGCCGTCCTCACGCCGCTCCGCCGAAATGGTCCGAAGCGTATCAATGGTGTACGAAAGTCCGGGTCGATCAATTTCCATGCGGCTCATCTCGAAGGCTGGATTCCCCGCAATCGCGAGTTCCACCATGCGGCAACGGATCTCTGGGTCGGTGACGCGATCAGCAACCTTGTGTGGGGGCCGCGCCGCTGGAACAAAGAGCACGTGGTCAAGTTTCAGGAGTTCGTACGCGGCCTGGCCGAGGGCAAGGTGACCATCGTGAATTGGGTCCGCCTCCTCCGCCGCGTTGAGCAGCGACGCGTCATCTGGGTCATCCCACTCGAGAGAGAGCTCGCCGATCATGACAGTGTCGCCGCTGCGGCAGCCCGCCTTTCGCAGGGCAGATTCAATTCCTTGGCGAGCCAGCTCATGTTGGAAGCGCTCTGCAGATTCGTCCCGAGCAAAATCAGTCTGATGAACGAGCCGTTCAATAGCCTTCCCGCGAACGCGGAATCCTTCACCCTCGCGGCTAACCTCAAATCCCACCGAGGCAATCGGATTGATGCGGTGCACCACCACGCCGGCCGGTTCCGCGGGATATGAGAGGGTCTCTGCGTCGGGCAAGAGATCTGCCAGGGCATCGCGAAGGGCTGCGATCCCCTCCCCCCGCTCGCCCCCCGCAGCCGAGATCGGCAGAACGTGCAGGCCGAGCTCGCGGAACGCTGCGGTCAGTTCCGCCTCGCGCTCCTTCGCTTCGGGTCGATCAAGCTTGTTGAGGGCGATCAGCGTTGTCTTCTGGAGCAGGGCTGGATTGTGCGCCTCCAGCTCGGAGCGAATAATGGCTGCATCGCGCACCGGATCTGGGGCCGAGGCGTCCACGACGTGCACCAGTACGCGCGTGCGAGAGGCGTGTCGCAAGAAGGCGAAGCCGAGCCCCGCGCCGATCGATGCCCCTTCAATCAGTCCGGGCAGATCGGCAATCGTAGGTCGACGACCATCATCGATACCAAGCTCCAGCACCCCAAGGTTTGGCTCAAGGGTGGTGAAGGCGTAGTCGCCAATCTTTGGCTGTGCCGCGGTGAGCGCGGCGAGCAGGGTGGACTTCCCTGCGTTCGGAAGTCCGACCAGGCCCACGTCAGCGATTAGGCGCAGCTCGAATCGCACCTCACGCAACTCGCCTGGCTCTCCCTTTTGTGCGTGACGCGGCGCCTGATGTGTTGCCGTAGTGAAGTGCGCATTCCCGAGGCCTCCGCGGCCGCCACGAACCAACAGCACATGCTGCTCCCGCGAGACCAGGTCTGCGATCAGGTCGCCGCTCTTTGCGTCAAAGATTGCCGT
>RGBZ01000033.1 GCA_009919365.1 bacterium | reverse complement strand
CCAACGAGGGAGCGCTTGGCGCGTTCGTAGGCGGCCGCTGAGCCCTGGGTGCGGGCGTCGAGTCGCTCGGACTCGCGGGCGGTCAGCTCGCGAATGCGGGCAGGGTCAATCTGAACGGTGGGCCCGAGAGGCGGCTCCGAGCGATGGGGAGTCGGCGCTGACGTTGGCGCGAGGTGCCGAAGTGGTTCGATTGCCATACCCATACATCCTTCTCTGCGGATTCCGCAGTGCGGACCGCTGTGGGTACGATTCTAGCACCGCAAGGGGGGTGGGGGTACGGATATCGCAACTCACGAGGAGCTTACGCACAATTCGTGCGGGGGTTACCGGGTGGCCATGCGCTCCGCTGCGGCGATGGCGACCAGGCTTTTGGCGTCGACGATCGCCCCTCGGCGGACCGCCTCGGCCGCCTCGGCGATGGTGAGCCGGACCGCCTCAATCGCCTCATCTTCGTCGGGGGTGCGGGCGCCAGGACCTGCCACTGAGAGGCCGAGGGCGAGGAAGAGTTCCATGCGTTCACTGGTGAACCCTGGCGCGGTAAAGAAGGTCCGAAGGTGACTCCAGGTCGCTGCCCGAAGGCCGGTCTCCTCCTCAAGTTCGCGCTCGGCGGCGAACTGCGGCTTCTCAGCGACGCCCTCATGGAGGTCGAGTGTGCCCGCTGGCACCTCAAGCAGGAGCTGCCCCACAGGGGCGCGGAATTGACGAACGAACAGCATCTCGCTCACCGGCGTTACGGCTGCTTCGCTGGCAGCATCAATGGCGAGGATAGCGACAGCACCGGGGTGACCAACGATGTACCGCACGTGCTGATCGCCGCCGGTGCGCTGCACCGTTGTTCGTCGCCACTCCATGTACGCCGCCTGCACCACCAGGTCGGAAGCGACCACGACCTCGTTGAGTTCGCCAGGCTCTAGTAGCGCGTTGAGGCGCGCACCAAGAGCATCGTCACCAAATCGCATCTGGTGCCGCCGATCTAGCGGATTGCGGCGCCGGTGGCCGAATCGAAGAGGTGCAACTTCTCGAGTGAGAGGGCGAGCTGCACCTTGGTACCGCGCGGCGTCTTGTGCTCCGAACCCACAAGGGCCAACACATCACCACTCGTGGTGGAGAAGTGCAGCAGCTCTTGGGCACCAAGGTACTCAACGACATCAGCGGTCAGTTCAATCTGCGCCGCACCCTTTTCAGCCTTGCCGAACTCAAGGTGCTCCGGCCGGAAGCCGATCGTGACGCTGGCGCGCCCCTCAAGCTCCTTAGCGCGCGCGTCGCTGATCTCAATCGTGATGTCACCCGCCTTCACGTGGCGGCCGTCAACAGTGGCCTCAAGGAGGTTCATGGCTGGTGAGCCGATGAAGCCAGCGACGAAACGATTCACGGGCAGGTCATAGAGATCTTGTGGGGTACCGACCTGCTGCAGCTTACCGTCGCTCATCACCGCAATGCGTGTCCCCATTGTCATTGCCTCTACCTGGTCGTGCGTCACATAGACGACCGTGGTCTTAAGTCGCGCATGGAGGCGCAAGATCTCGGCACGTGTCTGCACACGAAGCTGCGCGTCAAGGTTGGAGAGCGGCTCGTCCATTAAGAAGACGGCTGGCTCGCGGACGATGGCGCGACCAAGCGCAACGCGCTGGCGTTGACCGCCGGAGAGCTCCTTCGGCTTGCGTGAAAGGAGCTTGGTGAGATCAAGGATTGCGGCCGCCTCGTTCACGCGGCGCTCAATCTCCCCTTTGTCAATCTTGCGCAGCTTGAGTCCGAAGGCGAGGTTGTCTCGCACGGTCATGTGCGGATAGAGGGCGTAGCTTTGGAAGACCATGGCGATGTCGCGATCCTTCGGCGCAATGTCGTTAACGACCTTGTCGCCGATGAGCAGGGTGCCATCGGTGATCTCCTCAAGCCCGGCGATCATGCGGAGCGAGGTGGTCTTGCCGCAGCCCGAAGGGCCCACGAGCACCATGAACTCGCCATCCTTGATCTCTAGGGAGAGGTTTTCGACGGCAAGGACCTCACCGTACTTCTTGGAGACACCCTGGAACGTCACCGTAGACATGTGCACCCTCCTTGCTGGCTGGCCCCTCTATGGGGGCATCCCGCCGCGACGCGAGTCTATCAGCGCGTGGCGGCCAGGGCGGACCCTGTGGCGCTACTTCTCGGCGACCCCCGTCGGCATCTCCTTGATCCTCCAGACCGGCCCAAAGAGGAGGGGGACGAAGGCGAAGCTCCCGCCGATCCCTGCGATGAGAAGCGTCTCGCGCAAGCCGAGGCTCGTGCCGAGAGCGCCTCCGAGAAGGGCGCCGATCGGAATGGTCCCCCACACGAACCAGCGCATCGTGGCATTCATGCGCCCCGACATTTCAGGCGGGGTGAGCGCCTGTCGCAGGCTGACCTGGTTGATGTTGTAGAGCGTGCCTGAAGCGGCGCCGGCGAAGAAGCCAGCACCGATCACGAGGGCATTCAGCAGGTCGTTGCCTGGCTGGCAGAAGGCGAGCACCGCAATCATTGGTCCGCCCAACGGGATCGTGAGAACGATGGTGCGACCCACGCCAAGCCTCTTGGAGATCTTGTCGGCGAAGACGGCGCTGATCAGACCACCAGCGGACCCGAGCGTCGCGGCAAACCCGATGAGGGCGACCGAGAGACCGAGCACGTTGTAGGCGAAGAGTAGTTCGACGGTTCCAGCAATCCCGCTAAACAGGTTGGAAGTCGCGGTGGCACCACCAATAGTGCGCAGTGCGGGGTGACTAAAGACGTAGCGAAGGCCAGCGACGATCTCCGATCGCAGCGAGTTGCGAGGCCTCTGCGCTGCAGGGGCCGACGCGTTGTTCTGCTCCGCAACAAACTCGTGCGTTGGCTTGATCGTGAAGAGGAAGAGCGCCGAGAGCGCGAACGAGAGGGCATCAATGATGACCGCCATCGGCGCCTTCACGATGGCGATCAGCGCGCCAGCGAGGCTCGGCCCGAAGAGCCCGGCGGCGGAGCGACTGATCTCAAGCTTGGAGTTGCCCTCCACGAGATCCCCTTTCGGAATCAGCGATGGGAGGTATGCCTGGTAGGCGACATCAAAGAAGACCGTGAGCGTGCCGAGCAGTAGACCAACGATCACCAACTGGGGAACGGAGAGGAGACCAAGCGCGTATCCGATGGGGATTGTGAGCAGCAGCACGGCTCGGCCAAGGTCAGCGACGATGAGCACGCCACGTCGCGGTAAGCGATCAATGAGCGCTCCAACGAGCAGGCCGATGACCAAGAACGGCAGGGTATCGGCGAGGTTGATGATGGCGATCTCCATGGGGCCGGCATGTAGGAGCTGGATGGCGACGATCGGCATCGCCAAGGCGCTAAAGCTAGAGCCGAGGTGACTGATCGATTCGGCGGTCCAGAGACGGAGAAAGCCTGGGTCGTTAATCAGTCGGCGGCGAGGTGCGGCTGTGGGCAAGGTGTGCTCCTACGGTCGGGTGGGGTGGCCAGAGGGAATTGAACCCTCATCTGCGGCTCCACAAACCACGGTCCTAACCATTGAACGATGGCCACCACGTCAGCCGCCATCTTACCCCGCTGCGAGGGGGGTGGCGCAGGGTAGACTGTGGTTCGGCGCTCTCCCAGAAGGGTGGCGCTCGTAGGGAGGGTGTTACCGATGCAGATTCGACGTGCAATTCCCGCCATGGGACGAATTCCTGCCGCCGAATACGGCGTGACGCTGGGAGATTTCTTCTTCCCCGTCTTCCTCGGCGAGCGCCTCGGCGCCCGCCTTCAAGGTCTGGCGCTGGCAGTCATTGGCGCCGCGATCGTGGCCGCCTCCGCCCAGATCGTGATTCCACTCCCTGGCACCCCAGTGCCGATCACCGGGCAGACCTTCGGAGTGCTCTTGGTTGGCGCAGCCCTCGGAGCGCGCCGCGGCCTCGCGTCGATGGCGCTCTATCTCGCCCTCGGCATCCTCGGCGCCCCGATCTTCCGCGAGGGGAGCCACGGCATTGAGAAGTTCTTCATCTCTAGTGACGCTGGTCTGCTGCAGTTCGCGCCAACCGGCGGCTACCTCGTTGGCATGCTCTTCGCCGGATGGATCGTTGGGCGACTCGCCGACCTTGGTTGGGATCGCAGCGTGATCGGCACGATTGCCGCCATGACGATCGGCAGCCTGATCATTTACAGCTTCGGCGTGCCATGGCTCGCCGTCTCAGCGAACTTCGAGATCGGCGTTGCGATTGAGAAGGGGGTCGCCCCGTTCCTGCTTGGCGACGCGATCAAGTTGGCGCTGGCGGCTGCGGTCTTCCCTTCGGCCTGGTGGTACGTGAACCACGGCCGGAGCGACGGTCCACGCTGATCTAACGGCGACGCACCTGATGCGTCGACCCGTTCGCGCTGCGCTTCTCGCCTTCGACCTCGGGAGCACCTCGGTCAAAGCACTCCTGCTCAGCGCCGAGACTGGCGCGCCGATCGCCATCGCGCGGCGCGCGACCAGCGGTGGAGCAGATCCGCGCGAGCAGGATGCCGACACCTGGTGGCACGCTATCTGCGCCGCAACCCGCGAGGTGTTGGCGATGGCAGCGGCCCAGAGCGCCGATGCGATAGAGATTCGTGGGATCGGTGTCGATGGCCACGGACCATCCCTCACCCCAGTCCGTGCCGACGGGAGTGCTGCTGGACCGGCGCTGATGTGGCGCGACCGCCGCTCCGCCGACGATGAGGCCGCACTGCAAACAGTTCTTGGACGGGGTGGCTGGCTTCTCGGTGAACTACCTAAGGCACGATGGCTGATGCGCGAGCGCCCCGAAGTCGCCGCCGAATCGGCATGGCTCCTCTCGTCGTGGGATGCACTCACGTTGCGGCTCTCTGGCGAGGCGGTCAGCTCCTTCTGGGATCCGGCGCGAAGCGTCTCGCCTGCGCAGCGCAGCGCCCTGTTAGCTGCAGGCCTTGATGAGCGCGCACTCCCGCCTGAGGTGTTCCCTGGTACTCGGATAGGCACACTGCTCCCTGGTCCAGCTGAAGATCTTGGCCTCCCTGCTGGTGTGCCGATTGCCGCAGGAGTAAACGACGGGCTCGCCGCCGTCATTGGCGCGGACCTCACCGATCCTGGCTTCGGTGTCGATGTTGGTGGCACCGCTGGCGGCGTGGCGGTTGCCGCGACGCCGTCTGAGGCCCAACGCATCAGCGCCGCACTTCCAGGCCGCCTCTGGTCGGGCCCAGCCCCCGGACCGTTCGGTGACGGGGTGATCTTGGGCGGGGCATTTGCCGGCACGGGTCGGCTCTTGGAGTGGGTCGTTACAGATCTTCTCGTCAGCGATCCAGCGGCGGTGCCTGAGCGCCGCGCTGAACTCTTCCGCGCCGCCGCTGCACTGCCACTTGGCGCCGATGGGCTGATGGCGAAACCGATCTCGCATCGTGGTTGGAGTAACCCGCGCTCCGCCGATGATGCATTTGATGGGCGAACGGAGCAACACACCGCTGCCCACCTCGTACGCGCAGCGATTGAGGCTGGCGCGCTCGCCGTCGCACACCTGGTGGCACCCGCTATTGAGGCTGGGCTGCAGATTCGTGAGATGCGACTCTCGGGCCCGGCAACGGGTGCAGCGCCTGGGCCGCTCTCTGGTAGCGAGTCAGTTCCTGCGCAGGTGATCGCGCTCCGAGCAGATCTCTTCGGGGTGCCCGTGGTCATTGGCCAAAATGCTGAGGCATCCGCGGCGGGTGCCGCTGCACTTGCTGGCGTCGCAGCTGGCACATTTGCGAACCTTCGTGAAGCGTCACACGTCGTAGCGGCGCCCGCGCAACGTGTTGAACCTGATGCGCGAGCACAGGATCGTGCGCGGGAGTTGCTGCAGCGATATGGTTCGCTCTCGTCGGCGACGGGTGAAGGCGGCGCGGGTCGCCGCGAGGATTAAGCCTTCGCCTTTGGCTTCGCCTTCGCCTTGGCGGCAGGCTTCACCTTCGTAGCGGCCTTCACGGCGAGCGCAATCTCACGTCGACCAGCAGCAGTAGTTGCTGTCGCACCATCAGCAAGTGGGAAGTGGCAGGCCACACTTACCGTGACATCACGCGGCGTGGCGACAAGCTTCGGCTCTTCTGTCGAGCACTTTTCTGGATTGCCGAGCTGCTCACGTAGCCAGCAGCGTGTGCGGAAGCGGCAGCCCGATGGCGGTGAAATCGGCGATGGGATCTCTCCTTCAAGGATGAGGCGGTCCTTGGCATCGTGCGCCTCAACCTTTGGCACCGCCGAGATTAGAGCCACTGTGTACGGATGCTGCGGCTTGGTGAAGACACGTTCTACCGGTCCGATCTCGACAACCTTACCGAGGTACATCACCGCCACGCGATCTGAGAAGTAGCCCACAACATCAAGGTTGTGGCTGATGAAGAGGTAGGTGAGCCCCTTCTCGTTGCGCAGGTCAGTGAGCAGGTTCAGCACTTGGCTCTGAATCGAAACGTCGAGCGCGGAGACTGGCTCATCAAGGACGATGAACTCTGGGTTGACCGCCAAGGCGCGGGCAATGCCGATGCGCTGTCGCTGACCGCCAGAGAATTCGTGGGGGTAGCGTGACGCATAGTTGGGGTCAAGGCCGACCAGGTTGAGCACCTCGCGCACACGCTTCTCGCGTGTGGAATGGTCTCCGAGCTTGTGGGCTAGTAGACCCTCTTCAATCTGGTCGCCGATTGGGAGGCGCGGATTCAGTGAGCCGAAGGGATCCTGGAAGACGATCTGCATGCGCTTGCGCAGCGCCCGTCGCTCTGCGGCCGAAATCTTCTTGATCTCATGCCCGTCAAAGGTGACGGAGCCGGCGGTGGCTGGCTGCAGGCCGAGGGCCACGCGGCCGAGCGTTGTCTTTCCAGAGCCTGACTCGCCGACAAGGCTGAGCGTTTCACCTCGGGCAACGGTGAGATCGACACCGTCAACAGCACGAACTGCGAGAGGCTTGCGTATGAGTGGGATGCCTCCGCGCACCTGGAAGTGGCGCTTCACGCCAACGAGCTTCAGGATCTCGCGTTTCTCTGCAGGCTTTCCACTCATCGTGTCGCCCCCCTCTTGGTCGTTGCAGCCGTGCGCTTCCCAGCGGCTGTGCCATCGAGCACCTGCTGGGTGCGAATACAGCGAACGAGGCGCCCATCCTTGAGTGGTTCAAGCGGCGGCACAGCCGTGGTGCAGGCGGTGATGGCGTAGCGGCAGCGTGGGGCGAAGCGGCACCCCGATGGGAACGCGTCTGGTGAGGGCACCATGCCGGTGATCGTGTTGAGCTTCTTGCCGCGCGCAGCAAAGGAGGGGATCGAGGTAACGAGGTCGCGCGTATAAGGGCTTGCCGGCTCACGCAACACGTTGGCCGCCTTGCCGGTCTCAACGATTTGTCCGGCATACATGACGGCAATGCGGTCGGCCGTCTCGGCAACAACGCCAAGATCGTGCGTGATCAGCAGCAGTGCAGCTCCGCGCTCGATGGTCGTTCGGCGCAGCAGGTCAAGCACCTGCGCCTGAATCGTGACGTCGAGGGCTGTGGTCGGCTCGTCGGCGATGATCATCGAGGGCTCGCCTGAGAGAGCCATCGCGATCATGGCGCGCTGGCGCATGCCACCTGAGAGCTGATGTGGATACTGCTTTGCACGCTGATCTGGCTGTGAGATTTCGACCTGCTCCAAGTAGCCAATCGCCAACTTGTGCGCCTCTTTCCAGCTCAACTTGCGGTGGGCAACGATGACCTCGGCGATCTGCTCGCCAATCGTCGTCACTGGATTAAGCGCCGAGAGCGGCTCCTGGAAGATGACGCCGATGCCACCACCGCGAATTGGCCGCAGCTGATCCTCGCTCAGGCCAACGAGCTCGCGCCCCTTGAACTTGACTGAGCCCTCAATGATTGCCTGCTTGCGACTGAGCAGCGAGATGATCGCCATCGCCGAGACGGTCTTTCCGGAGCCTGACTCACCAACGATCGCCAGGCACTCACCGGCAGCGAGGTCAAACGAGACGCCGTCAACAACCTTCAAAATCCCGCGGCTGGTTCGGAAGCTAATCGCAAGGTTGCTCACGGAGAGGAGCGGCGCACTCGACGCCGAAGCGCGCGTACCCACGGGGCTCTTCTTTACAGCACTCACGATCGGCGACCCTCCGGCTCAAGGCTCTCGCGGAGCGCGTCGCCAATCATGTTCACGGAGAGTGAAGTCATGATGATGAAGAGGCCGGGGAAACCAAGCCACCACCAGTTTCCCTGCAACAAGAAGTCTTCCGCATTGGAGAGCATGTTGCCCCAGGTTGGTGTGAGCGCTGAGACACCGAAGCCGAGGTAGCTAATGAAGGCCTCGCCGATAATCGCGCCACCCACCGCGAAGGGGAATGAGACGACGACAGGGCCGATTGCGTTTGGCAGCACGTGGCGTACGGCGATGCGAACCGGGCGAACGCCAAGGGCGCGCGCGGCCTCAATGAATTCCATCTCGCGCAGGGCTAGGACCTGCCCGCGGACGAGCCGCGCGGTGCCCATCCAGCCGAAGACGATGAAGACGATGATGACGGTC
>RGBZ01000312.1 GCA_009919365.1 bacterium | reverse complement strand
GCGTGTGCGCTCCACGAGGTTCAGGGCCGAGTGGCCTTCGTTCAGGTGGTAGACCGACGGGTCAACACCGAGTGCACGCAGGGCGCGAATGCCGCCGACGCCGAGCACCATCTCCTGGTGCAGGCGCATCTCGCGGCCACGCACGTACAAGATATGGGTGATCGGACGGTCAGCCACGTTGTTTATGCTGATGTCTGTATCAAGGAGGAGTACGGGCACGCGACCGATCTGTGCAACCCATACCGCCGCCGACACACGTCGGTCGCCGAGCGGGATCGAGACAACGAGCTGCTCGCCGGTCGGACCTGCGGCGCGCGCGAGGGGCAACAGCGAGAGATCAATCTCAGGGTAGGCGTGCTCCTGATGCCCATCGGCATCAATGGCTTGGCGGAAGTATCCGCGGCGATAGAGGAGTCCAACGCCGACGAGTGGGAGCGCCATATCTGAGGCGGCCTTCATATGGTCGCCGGCCAAGACGCCGAGGCCGCCAGAGTAGAGGGTGAGGCTCTCGTGCCAGCCGAACTCGGCACAGAAGTAGGCGATCGGGTTGGTGAGGTCGGCACCGTGTGCGCGAGGGAACCAGTGGTCGCTGCCGCCGGCCATGTAGTTATCGAACGCAGCAACGACCTCGTCGACCTGGGTCAGGAACTTCGGATCCTCAAGGAGCGGCTCCCAATCAATTGGGCCAGAGCAGATCGCAACGGGGTTGCGCGTAGCGATCCAGCGCTCGGGATGAATGCGGCGGAAGAGGGCGCGAGCCTCAGGGTGCCACGACCACCAGAGGTTGTACGAGACGCGGCGCAGCCCCTCAAGGCGAGGTGGGACGCGGAACGAATCAGGTGTCGGTAGCGTGCGCAGCACGACGGAGCTCTTCATCAGTTCGTATCCTCCCCCCAATTGGTCACTCCACCGTACAACGGCTGATGGCACGGGCGGATTCTAGCGCCCGCCGCGCCCCTGTCGCTCGGCATCGGTCTCGGGGTACGAGACTGGTGCGGAGAGTGC